>JAURXW010000453.1 GCA_030654205.1 Bacteriovorax sp. | reverse complement strand
TAAAACTTCTAAATTAATGATTGCTCATGAAGAACATAAAACTTCTGGTTTTGCTGGAGAGATAACAGCTCGAGTAAATGAAGAATGTTTTGAACTTTTAGATGCACCAATTTTAAGAGTTGGGGCAATGGACGTTCATTGTGCATACAATCCAGCTCTTGAAGATTTAATTTTGCCTCAAGTAAGTCATGTAGAAGTAGTTCTCACGAAATTATTAAACTACTAAATAAATTAAAATATAAAGTACTTGATAAAGATGTTTGTGCATTTAGACTATTTAACAAAGTTTAAATGCATGATTTTTAAAATAAATTTCTAATTTTTGTTATAATAATTTAATGAATAATGAAGAATTAATTTTAAAAAAACTAAATATCGAATTTTGTAAAAGAAGTATTCCAGCAGCCATTGCTTTAATCATTTCTGCAACGCCATTACTTTTTTTTCCATTAATTGCTGAAGGTCCATTTCACCAAATCTTTATGATATTAGTTGCTCTAACTATCCCCGTTAATATTATAAGAATATTTTTGGCCCACGAAATTGGTAAAAATAAAAATTATATTCCGAGAAATTTAGAGCTTGGACATTTTGCAACACTTTTAATATATGCACTCTGCAGTGGATTGTTTATTGGTTTATCTTTATGGTCTCTTAGTATTTCCTCAATTGGCTTTATGGTATCAATCATTATCATTACGGCCATCTCTGGAGCAACTACCTCTTCATTGGTTTTAAATCCAAGATTGCAACTAGCATTTTTATTTCTAGTGGCCATAATTCCAACAATCGAACTATTTGTTATGTCGGTAATACGAAAAGACAGCGGATATGGATTGATAGCAATGTTGATTGCTGTCTTTACGGGATATGTTATAGCCCATTCTCGAAACTACTATAAACAAATGACTCAATTGTATGAATATGAAGAACAGTTATTAAGTGAAAAACAACAGTTACAAATTATTGTCGATGAATTAAGTATAGCCCAAAAAGAAATCGTTACTCAAAAAGCACGCGCGGATCAGGCTTCTCAGTTGGCAGCTATTGGAGAGATGGCTTCTGGAATTGCTCATGAAATTAATAATCCTCTCTCAATCATTCAAGGAAATATTAAACGAATTGAAATTCTTGCTAATGCAAATACAGAAATTGACGAACTCGACAAAACGCAATTCAGTGACCGTTCAGAAAAAATTAATAAATCAATTACAAGAATTAGTAGAATCATAAATGGGTTAAAATTATTTTCTCGCCAAAAAAATGATGAAAATAATAAGAATGTTAACTTTAAATCGATCCTCGATAATTCACTAGATTTATGCCGAGAACGATTTAGTTTAAATTTAATCGATCTTGAAATTGGGGAGTGCCCTGATGTTGAAGTTAATATCGATGAAGCTCAAATTTCCCAAGTATTAACTCATCTTTTAAATAATTCATTTGAAGCCGTTAGAGAATCAAAAGCTCCAAGAGTAAAAATTTATATGGCGCTAAGAAATAATTTTTTAATTATTAGTGTGACTGATAATGGAACAGGTGTTCCATTAGATATACGACATAAAATATTTCGACCATTTTTTACTTCAAAAGAAATAGGTAAAGGCCAAGGGCTGGGGTTAAGTATTTCAAGAGAAATCATCGAGCAACACGGTGGCGTTTTATTTTTAGAAGAAGAAGGTCTAAAAGATGAAGAAGCTTTTGTTGAAGAGACCACTTTTACTTTTACATTGCCCTTAATTTAAAATTATTTGATATAGAAAAAATGACGTAATTCCATGTCTTCGGGAGAGTCTTCTCCATGATCACCAAACCCATTTTTTGAATCAATATGACCACCATGATCAGGTGTAAAAGAAACAAGGAAATTTTGTTTCCACGCTTTACTGGCCTCGCGGACAAGCAATTTCCACGAAGCAACATGATGTTCAAGGGCCTTTACTGCAAGCTCTGAAAAAAGGCCTGAATCGTGTAAGAGATCGTCATATTCTTGATGATAGACAACAATAACATCATGCTTATTTTGAGAGAGCAATTCTAACGCTTTTACTGAAACTAGTGGGTCGTAATCCATGGAAAAATAATCTAAATTTCGTTCTCTAAAAAGAATATCTATACTCGAATTTTTAACGGCGACAATTGCAACTTTTTTTCCAGCTCTAATAAGTGCATCGAAAAGAGTATCACATTTAAGCACAGGCTTTTCGTAATGTAATATCCCATGTTCTTCTGGTGTGGCCCCAGTAAATAAGGAGGCAAAACAGACAGGTGTTATGGGTGGAAAAATCGAAAGAAGTTCAACTTCATGAGTGCTTGATTCTTTAATTGATTGATGAAGTTCAGGAAGTTTTTTGAGAGCATGATTACCAAAGGCATCAGGACAAAAAAGTAAGGCCTTTGTAATATTGGTTTTTAAATTTGAAAGGTCCAAGTAAGGATCTACTTTTGCGAGTTTTGGAAGAGGAACACCCATTGCCCGACACAGAGTAGGAGTGAACGAGCGAAGTGAATGCTTCATATAATTTCCAAAAGGTCTATTATGTTTTCAATTTCATAAGTAGGTTCAATAGATGTAGAGTTAGTTGATTTTTCGGGATTAAACCAACAAGAATCTATTTTGCTATTATTGGCGCCTAAGATATCTGTTTCTAATTTATCACCAATCATTAAAATATTCGATTCATTTACTGAAGTTTTTAATAAGCTTAAAGTATAATCAAAAATTCTTTTATCAGGCTTACTAAATCCCGCTTCTTCAGAAACAACCATCAACTCAATAAATTGATTGATTCCAGAATTGGCCAGTCTTTTGTGTTGAACATCTCCAATGCCGTTAGTTATAATCACCAGCGGAATATTACCGAAAAGAGTTTGCAATAAAAGTAAAGTGTCCTTAATTAAAAAAACTTGAGATGGAAGAGTAGTTAAATAATCTTCACATAATTCAACTGGATCGCCTTCCAGTTTATTAACTTCTAAAAATTTTCTAAAACGTTCAATTTTTAAAAAATCTTTTGAAACCAATCCTTCTGCATATTGGCTCCATAATAAATTATTAATAACTTTGTAACTTTCATGAAAAGTTTTTATATCACCAGATATTCCATTTTTCTTAAGAATAATTTGAAAAGATATATCTTCAGATTTTTTAAAATCCAAGAGTGTGTCATCGGCATCAAACAATAATAAATCGTATTTCATAGTGCTAAAAGGTGCCATCAGACAGAAGTATTCGCAAGAGATAAAAAATCTATCGAAAAATGGATGAAAAAATTACCAGTAATCTCCAAAAAAAGGCAAGATTCGAGACGAGTTGAGCAAAAATATGCTATAGATTTCCCCATGAATGAAATAAATATCGATGGCCCTTTGGCCACTAAAGTTAGAAAGCAAATCACCAGAGCACTAAGTGAATATCACATGATTGCCCAGGATGATCATATTATGGTTGGGGTATCCGGAGGCAAGGACTCAACTGTTTTAACTTTATTGTTAAAAGAAATACAAAAAAAAGCACCAATGAATTTTAGTTTCGAAGCAGTCATGCTCGACCAAAAACAGCCTGGTTTTGATGCTAGGGCCTTTAAAGCTTTTATGGCCGACCAACAAATTAAATTAACAGTGCTAGAAGAAGACACCTATTCGATCGTCAAAGAAAAAACGGCAGTTGGTGGAACCTATTGTTCACTTTGCTCCCGCTTAAGAAGAGGAATTCTTTATAATTATGCTCACCAAAATAAATTTACCAAAATTGCTCTGGGACATCACCGCGACGATATGATTCAGACTTTTATGCTAAATATTTTTTATTCTGGAAAACTTGGCAGCATGCCTCCAAAGCTCTATTCAACAGATCATCGCAATATCGTCATTCGCCCTTTGGCCTTCGTCGCTGAAAACGATATTATAGAACTTGCATCATTATGGGGATTTCCTATCATTCCGTGTAATCTTTGTGGATCTCAAGAAGGCCTAAAAAGAGTAAAAATGAAATCAATTCTAGATGAACTAGAAAAAGATATTCCGGATATACGTCGCTCAATGGCCAATGCCCTGGGAAATATTGAACTTTCACATTTATTAGATAAAAATCTTTTTGATTTTTCTTCAGATTATAGAGAATGAAATATTGCCGGAGAATTTGCAATATTTCCATGAAGTAATAAAGCCACCAATAAATATCGCTTTTTCTTTTTTAGTAAAATTATCCAAATCGCAATTAATAAAAAAAATGATGAACTTAAAAAAGTTCCCTGAACTATCTTAGCACTCCAATGAATAACAACTGTAAATATCTCGATGAGATTTTCAATCCAATTGAAACACCAAAATTTAAAGGTGAATAGATAAAGAAACAAACAGGGCAAAATAAGCGTAAAAATAGCTATGATAGGCAAGTTTATCAAAAGTGAGATAAAGGAAACCTCGCTACCACTAAAAAATGCGATCAATAGATGAGAAGAAAATAATCCTAAGATCATAAAAAATCTCGAGTAATCTCGAAGCGAAATAAATGTTCCCATATACAAAAAACTCAAAATAAAACTAAAGGGCGATACTTGAAAATGACCAAGTAGAAGTGAGATGCCAAAAGTTAATAAAAAGATTATTTCAACTGGATATTCTTTTTTGAAAATTCTTTGAAGCATTATTAATAATCGAAAAATAACGATTCTTTTAATTGCTAAGTAAGGCAGCATAAAAGTTAGACATAAAGTAATTATCCGCAAACTCTTAGAGAGTTTTTTGTTTTTTATTTTTTTTAAAATGAAAAATAAAATTAATAAAAACGCAGTTAAGTGCATTCCTGAAGGAGAAAAGAAAAAACTTAGCTCTAATTGTTTAAAATCTTTTTTTACGGATGGCGAAATTCCAAATTTTTCTCCAGTCATCATTGCCCAAGAAATATTTGCGCATTGTGAGTTTTTGAAAGTACTTTTGAAATCTCTTTCTTGAATCTTCTCAAAAGACGGTAATTCAAGCTTTTGAGAAGGAGTTGAAGGAACGTAGGCCTTGCTAAAAAATAGCAAAAAAGCACTTATTAGAGTAATAAAAGCAAAAAATTTCATGTCTAACGTATTGAAAAGCTTTAAGCCTTCTAAAAAACTTAACTCTTTGAGACTTTGGAGTTAAAAAGGGATGATCAGTATTTTTTGATAACTTAGGATCAATTAATGGGACTTTTAGAGAAAGGATTACAGGCCGATATTGCACGTTTTTTTGAAGAAGATGACCTGCAAGGCAATGCTTATTATTTAAGCGAGTTACCTGAAAGAATAGTTGAGTGTCATTTAAAAATTAAAAGCGATTTACGCCTATGTGGCCTTCCATATTTCATCGCAGCTTTTAATTTTTTAGGCGGCAATCTCAATTATGAACAATTTAAAAAACACGAAGGAAAAGAATTCACGAAAGGTGAAGTCATTTCATTTTCACTTCCGTTTTCAATTGCCCTAACTGGAGAAAGAGTTGCGCTTAATCTTTTACAACGAGCAAGTGCAGTGGCGACTTATACATCTGAGTTTGTTAATTTAGCCCGGTCATCTCATATTCGAATTCTTGACACGAGAAAAACAACCCCAGGATTAAGATCATTAGAAAAATATGCTGTGAGAGTTGGTGGGGGATTTAATCATCGCTTTTCACAGGCCGATGTTTGGATGATCAAAGATAACCACAAAACATATTTTGGTGGACTAAGACCAGCTTGGGAATTTTTTCAAAAAATGCAAACTCATTATCAATCTATCGTTGTTGAAATTCATTCTCTAGAGGAATTAAAACTGGCCATTGAGCTTGGGGTAAAACATGTGATGCTGGATAATTTTTCACTAGAAACAATAAAAAAAGCAATTGATTTAAAAACGGCTGGAATGACAATAGAGATTTCTGGTGGTGTGAAATTAAATAATATTGAACAATATTTTATTAAAGGTGTTGATGCTATAAGCATCGGGGCCCTTACTCATAGCGCTCCTCATGTCGATCTTTCAATGAAAATTAAAAATTTGCATATTGGCACAAGTAAGGATTCTTATGAATTTTGAATATGATGTTTTAATTATCGGGACAGGTATCGCTGGGCTTTCGGCCGCTGCACGTCTGGCCGAAAGTGGTTTGAAAATTGCTATTGTCACAAGAGAAAAAGATCCTACCCATACCAATACCGTTTGGGCCCAAGGTGGAATTATTTACTCTAAAGGATCTGAAGAATCCCTCATTGAAGATATTTTAAAGGCCAGCGCTGGAACTTCTTCGCTAGAGGCCGCCAGATTAGTGGCTTATGAATCATCGGCCATATTGGAAGATTTGCTTATTAATAAAGCTCATACTGATTTTGAAAAAAGCGAAACAGGTGAATTGAAATTTACC
>JAURXW010000451.1 GCA_030654205.1 Bacteriovorax sp. | reverse complement strand
CTTGGCATAACTAATTGGGAAAATTTTTGTCAACAAAGGCTCTTGCTCAATCAAAGATTCCTTAATAATTTTCTCTCTTTCCTTTTCTTGAGCTGCCGTTTCTAAAGTAGTAACAAATAAAATCATTCCGTTTTTTCTAGCGACTAATTTATTCATTTCTAAAACTATATCAAGTGCTTGATCCCAAGAAATATCATTTAAATTCAAAGAAATTGGTTCTAGTTTTTTAACATCTTCTGAAATGATAATATTAAATCCAGAAGTATCAGCGATCATTTTTAATATTTCGTCTGGTTTGATACTTTTTAAATTCATTGTAACTTTTTTACCAATGTATTTTTTTCGACCTGACTCAGTAATATTTTCTAGAATATCTTCAATTGACTCTGATTTTGGAATGTTTAACTTGGAAGCTTGGGCAACTGGGATATCGTCAACTTTTTCTTTATAAGATTGTCCTTCTTCTGCTTTTTTCTGAGAAAAAACACCGTATCTGTTTTCAATTTGTAAAATTATACGATTTGGTTTTCTAACTAAGGCCGAACGAACATTATCTCTTAATTGAATCGCAATTCTGATATCTTTATCATTTTTAGGTTTTTTGTATGACTTTACAAAAACAACACCACCTGAGAACTGTGAGGTATCAAATGCTCTCATAACTCTATCGCTAGCAGTGATATTGCTTAAATCTACAATGATTTGTTTATCTTCTTTGACTTGAAACTTACTTGCTTGAATATCATTTGAATCAAAAATGAATTCAAGCTCACTAACTTCACCTTTTTGAGTAAAGTTAATAGCTTTCATCTCCGCCGCAAAAAGGGTAGAAATTAAACTGTAGGTACAGACTAAAACGCTAAGAAAAAATCCTTTTTTCATGCAACTCATCCCTAAGTCATCGTGTTTCAAATCCCTAAATACTGAGGACTTAATTAAAATTATAGCATTGATTTTAAAAATTTATTATTTTTTAAAAAAATATTAACTGAGTAGATTACTCATTTGATACGGGAATAACTGTTTCGAGGTATTCATCTTGATCGTAAACGTTTCGAATTTTTTCAACGAGAACGACTCCACCGGGGAGAATAGCCTTAACCTCTGCTCCATTTGGGCCCAGTTTCATCCCTTCTTTGATGAAATACACTTCATTCCCTAGCGTTTTTCCAGCGGTAACTTTCGCAATGGCCCGTCTTTCTTTTCCAATCATTACTCCAACAATTCGTATGCTTTCAATTGATTTATCTTCGATACGCTCGGCTTGATTAGTATAGACTCCACTTTCATGAATTTTTTGCTGCTGCCCTTTCTTTTTATTAATTCGTCTTTTAAATGGATCTCTCAAGTCTAGAGGATTTTTTAAATATGTATTACTTTTAAAAAGACTATAGGCAGTTCCTGAAGTGTCTTGTGAAAAAGAAGCACCAGACACGCAAAAAATAAAGACAAGTAATGTTTTTTTCATTTACTCTTCCACCTTTTCTTTTTTAGCTGAAGCTTTTGTTTTTTTAGACATAACAGAATTGCCTTTAAAGTCTTTTTCAATTTTATCAATTCCGCGATCTTCTTTATAGGCACTATTGTAGCGATACGCCTCAAGGGTAAACTCGCCGTCAATCAACTGGAACTTACTTCTTTGAGGTTGTTCAAGTTTTTTAAAAAATAACCCTGCTACATTTAAAATTCTTTTATTTTCCGAAATTTTTTCAAACATTATTAAAAACTGTAGATACGTTGCTTTTGCTTTGAATTTATATTTTCTAGCAATATAAAATCCACGTTCTTCATCTTTTTCCGGAACGATACTTAACTCTTTAATATTTACATCTTCAGCCATTTTTCGAAGTAAGCTTAAGTTTTCGGTATCTGAAACGTCTGTCGGAAGTAATTGTTGAGATTTTTCAATCTCTACTGCTACTCTTTCAATTCGTCCCTTGGCATCATCAAT
This sequence comes from Bacteriovorax sp., assembly GCA_030654205.1. GTDB lineage: Bacteria > Bdellovibrionota > Bacteriovoracia > Bacteriovoracales > Bacteriovoracaceae > Bacteriovorax. The sequence continues at coordinate 1,992 of JAURXW010000451.1, read as the reverse complement.
GTCTTTATAAAAATTAGAAATTTGCTTTTTTGTTTTACGTGATTTCTGCAGCGTTTGTCGTTGAGTTTCTTGTTGATTTGTTAATTCTGAAATTTTATCATTTGATTCTTTAAAATAAACACCCATGTTAAAAAGTGCAAACCCAATTATTATCCAATGAATATTTTTTAATATTTTATTCATTATTTACCTGGATCTCATTTCGAAGTTTTTAATTTTACCCTTCAGTTCAAAAAATTCAAAATTACCCACTCGACCATCAATTGACTCTTGCTTATTTTCTTGCCTTGAAGGCGTTATACTATTTGCAAAAAAGGGCGAATCATTAATTACGGTAATAAATTCACCAATGCTTCTTGGAGAATCTGCACCACCAATTATTGTAATTTCAGCCGTGTCAGTTATTTTAATTTGTTCAAACCAAAGATCTTCTGGAATGCTGCGAGCGATTTTTTCAAGAATTTTTTTAGGATTTGTTCGTATTTTCAATATTTCATCGACCTGACCAGAGCGATCTTTTAATTTATCAACTTGCTTATTATAGGCTTCAAGTTGAGCTTTGATGTTTATATTTTTACCGATTTCTGCTGTTAACTTAGTACTTTCTGTTGTTAATGTCGCAAGTGCCTCTTCTTCAATTTTAATTTTATCATTGAAATAGTTATGAACAAAAATATCTGGAATATAATATAGAATAAGTGCAAATATAAGCATCTTAAAATTAAGTGCATTAAGATCTAATCCTAAAACATTTGGTAAACGAAGTGGCTGTTTTTTCTCTAAGAGGTTTAACTCAATCATTTAGGCATGCTCCTCATCGCCAATCCGATTGCGCAAACTCCTCTATAAGCAATATCGTTAATCATATCTTCTGAAATATTATTTTTATTGTAAGCCATGGTATTAAATGGATTTAAAATTTGAATCTCAGTTTCTAATAAATCTTGCAATGTCTCACTGAAGCCTGGAATTTGAGCTCCTCCACCAGTTAAAATGCATCCATCGAAGGTTTCTTCAGATGTTGAAGTAATCCAAAAATCAATTGTTTTCTTTAATTCTGCAAAAAATGTATCAAATACCTGATTAATAATTTCAACAATTTCTTCTGGGATATTACCGTTACCATCACCATGAATTTTTAAACTTTCAGCTTCATTATAATTAACACCCATTTGGCGCTGTATTTCTTCGGTAATAGTTAGCCCACCAATGCTTATTTCTTTAAAGAAAACCATTACCCCATTTTTATAAATCATAAATTGAGTTTTTTGAGCACCCAAATCCATTATAATCCAAGTTTTGCTTTGAATTTGAGGCTGATTGCCCATAACACTTTCAAATACATTTATTGTGGCGGCGGCACATAAGTCGACAATTTTTACTTTTACGCTTGATCGTTCAACTAGCTCTTTGAAGGCATTAACAACAGATTTTTTTGCAGCACCAATGATTACATCAACACCACCGCCTTTGTTTTCTCCAATAAGGCTAAAAGATATATTTCCTTCTTCAATAGAAAATGGGAGATACTGCTCAGCTTCCCAAAGAACTTGATCTTCTATTTCTTCCTGGCTTCCACCGGCCAATTGTAATCTTTTAATTAAAGTGTTTGGTCCAGAGAGGCCGATGCATGCAAAGTGGTTGCTGCTACCTAATTCTTTCAGGCCAGCATTTAGGGCCTTTAAAATTTCATCTTCTTTTTGTATTTCATCTTCGATAATCGTGCCTTCTGGCAGATTAATAACTGCATAATTATTTAACTTATAACTTCCATCTGATTGTTTTAGGACTTCAGCCATTTTGATAGCACTTAGGCCGATATCAATACCAATAATGCCCTTTGGCCCAAAATAAAAGGCGTCACTGACTTTATTCTTAATTGTATTTGCGATGCTTTTTTTAGCCAAAATAATGCCTTATCTAATTTATTATTTTTAAATTATACATTTAATAAATAAATGTGATCAAGGAATATATCTCAGAAGATGATTA
>JAURXW010000445.1 GCA_030654205.1 Bacteriovorax sp. | reverse complement strand
AAAATAATTAAAAATAAAAATTTTTTTAAATTTAGTAAGGCCATAGAAGAGCTTTATTTGTTTAGCACTTTACTTGAAATAGGATTGCCTCTTAACGACATTCTTTTGCGGTCGGGGATTTTGCAAGGGAATCTCGTTAGTTTTAAAATTTTTGAGAATCTCTCAGAACGATTAAAAAAATTGATAAGTCGCCTTAAAGAGACAGGACTTTCTCCTAGAGATGAGACGCAGGAGATTATTCGCGAAATTTGGCACTTACAGGAAGAAAATTTTCATAAATTTACCAAGATTGTGCAAGTTTTAAAATTTAGTGTTTTAGTCTTCTTCTTTTTGCCTGCTTACTTTCTATTTCTCTACTCAATTTTTCAATTTTTCATGGAACAATAGCAAATTTTTAGGTAGTTTATAGACCTCAAGCACAATTTAGAAAAGGAAAACGCATGTCTTACGTTAATGACAAACAAATTATTTATTCTATGAACAAAGTTGGAAAAGTATATAAGCAAAAGCATGTTCTAAAAGACATTCGCCTTTCTTATTACTATGGTGCCAAAATTGGTGTTCTTGGTCTTAATGGTTCTGGAAAATCTACACTCTTAAAAATTATGGCTGGTATTGATAAAGATTATCTTGGCGAAACAAGTATTTCGAAAAATTACACAGTTGGGTATCTAGAGCAGGATCCACAGCTTGATCCCGAAAAATCAGTTAGAGAAATTGTGCAAGAAGGGGCCCAGAGCGTTGTTGATCTGCTTGCTGAATTTGATGAAGTTAATAATAAATTTGGCGAAACATTAACAGATGCCGAAATGGAAAAACTTTATGCCAGACAATCTGATCTGCAAGATAAGCTTGACGCCTGCAATGCTTGGGATCTAGATTCTCGTTTAGAGCTTGCGATGGACTCACTTAATTGTCCACCTGCTGACCAAAAATGCGGAGTCCTCTCTGGTGGTGAAAAACGCCGAGTAGCACTTTGCAGACTTCTCCTGCAAGAACCAGATATTCTCTTATTAGATGAGCCTACCAATCATCTTGATGCTGAAACGGTTTGGTGGTTAGAGCGCCACCTAAAAGATTATAAGGGAACAATCATTGCTGTTACCCATGATAGATACTTTTTGGATAATGTTGCTGGATGGATTTTAGAGTTAGACCGCGGTCAAGGAATTCCGTACGAAGGAAATTACTCAGGATGGCTTGAACAAAAATCAAATCGTTTAGCGACTGAAGAAAAGCAAGAATCAAAAAGACAAAAGGCAATGAAAGAAGAATTGGAATGGATACGATCTGCTCCTAAAGCTCGTCAGGCAAAATCGAAGGCGCGAATAAATGATTATGAAAAACGGCTTCAGGTGCAATCTGAAACGAGAAATGAAACTAATGAACTCTTTATCCCCTCAGGTCCACGTTTAGGTCAGCAGGTTATTGAGTTCGACGGTGTTTCTAAAGCTTACGGGGAAAGACTTTTGTACGAAGGATTAAATTTTAAACTTCCACCTGGGGGAATTGTTGGAATCATCGGACCTAATGGTGCAGGTAAAACAACTCTTTTTAGAATGATTTCTGGAAAAGAAAAACCAACCACAGGGACTATTAAAATTGGTGATTCTGTTAAGCTAGCTTATGTGGATCAAGACCGCGCACTCGATCCAGAAAAAACGGTTATTGAATGCATTTCAGGTGGACTGGATATTATGAAACTAGGCGGGCGTGAGGTAAATGCGAGAGCTTTTATTTCCCGTTTTAATTTTTCAGGTGAAGACCAAAATAAAAGAATAAAAGAGCTATCGGGTGGAGAGAAAAATCGTGTTCACTTGGCCTCTGTTTTAAAAGAAGAAGGAAACGTTCTTCTTTTAGATGAACCAACGAATGACCTTGATGTAAACACTTTGAGAGCACTTGAAGAGGCCCTAATGGAATACGCTGGATGTGCTGTCGTTATTTCCCATGATCGCTTTTTCTTAGACAGAATTGCGACTCATATGATTGCCTTTGAAGGGGAGCAGGTCATCTTTTTTGATGGTAACTTTTCTGATTATGAGGAAGATAAAAAACGTCGATTAGGTGATAAAGCACTTACACCTAGTAAGACTAGTCATAAAAAATTAACAAGAGGATAGCAACAAACTATCCAAGGGAGGACTACAATGGAGAATAAGTGGGTTGTTTCTAAATTTGGTGGCAGTAGTGTTAAAGATGCATCGGCAATGCTTCGATGTTCCCAGATAATAGAAAATAATCCATTGATTAAAATTGTAGTCATCTCAGCGACTCAAAATACGACAAACCAATTAGAGTTTATCGCTCGCGCAGCAGAAGTTGGCGATGAAGAAACTTTGAATAATGTCACTCAAGAGCTTGTAAATAAACATCTCACTATTGCGAAAGAGCTCTTTACAAGTCCAGCAGTTTTAAATGAGCTTGAAGCACTTTGCGGAGAGCTTAAGGCCATAGCGAGTTTAATCTTAAAAGATCGATCTTTTACACCAAAAATTATGGACGAGCTCTATAGTCTTGGAGAGCGCATATCTTCACTTTTGATTTCTGATTTATTGAGACTGCGTATTCCCAATAAAAAAATTATATTTCTAGAGGCCCGAAAAATAATTAAAACCAACTCTGATTTCCAAAAAGCTGAACCTCAAGTTGATTTAATTTTAAAAAATTCGAAATCCGAAATTTATCCATATCTAAATGAAAATATTATTTTTGTTACTCAAGGCTTTATTGGTGAAGATCTATTAGGCAATACGACAACTTTAGGTCGCGAGGGATCAGATTATTCAGCAGCTCTTTTTGGAGAAGCAATGAATGCTAATCTTGTTGAGATTTGGACAGATGTCCCTGGTGTCGCAAGTGCGGATCCAAGAATCATTGAAAATGTTAAATTCATAAATGAGCTTTCGTATGATGAAGCTACTGCACTTGCAACACTTGGAGCAAAAATACTTTTTCCAACGACACTAAAACCAACCAAAAGAAAAAATATACCAGTTTTTGTTGGGTCTAGTTTAAATCCAAATCTTAAAGGAACACTTATTACAAGTGAGCTCAATTCTGGATTTAGTCTAAAGGCCGTAAGTCAGTTAGTTGGTCCAGAAGGAATATTAGTTTCTTTTATCGGAAGTCATCTTGATGAAAAAGAAAATCTTATAAATATTCTTCAAAAAGACCTGGGCGATAATTTGTTTGAATTTACTGACCTTACAGCCGTTTCAATCAGCTTTAGAGTTATCTCTCCAAAAATAGACAAGATTGAATCATTAAAAATCGCCCATAATGTATTAGAGAAATTCTTCACCTAGTTTATTATAGATTTTCATATATTATTTCATAAAATGGGGTTTCACCTTCAGAGCCAATGACTCGGCAAATTTCTTTTATTTTTTTGTTCTCCATATGAATAACGTAGTCAATATTTTTACAGGCAAGTTTAGTAATTAGACTGAAATCAAGCTCTTTATTTTCAGCATATAGTGAAAACAACAAGGCAATTCTAGATATTGCATCCACTCCTGAATTTGCATGGATCGTACTCATTAAACCCTTGTGCCCCGTATTCATGGCCAAC
>JAURXW010000440.1 GCA_030654205.1 Bacteriovorax sp. | reverse complement strand
GATTTTGACAGTGAAATAGTCCGATGGAATTCAAAGGACGTCATTGGATTTGGTGGTTGAGATGCAAACTTGTATGGGTACGTATTACAAGACCCTGCAAATTTAATTGACCCAAGTGGAAATTGCCCTACGTGCATCATTGGTGCAGTTGTTGGTGGTATTGTTCAAGGAGGGCTGAATGCTTATCAAGGATATACAGGAGGAGCGAGAACTGATCAGATTATTCTAAGTTCATTCGGTGGTCTTGCTATTGGTGCTACAACTGGTGCGATTGGTGGTGCGACAGGATTGCTTGGAGGAACGGCCGCTGCATCGATTGGTGCAGGATTAAACAATGCCCTCAATCAAGCGATTTATGGAAATGGAAGTTTTAATCCTTCAAGTATGGGGCAGGCTGCACTTATTGGAGGTGCTTTTGGAGGAATAGGGGCAACTGCAACGGCTTCTGGGTTTTCAAGTTTGTTAACACCGCAAGGAGTTGGAGCTTTATCAGGCGTTATTGGCCCTTTAGCGGGATCTTCTGCTGCTTCTGGAATACCAAATCGATGTAGCAAGTGATTAATTATAAATTGAAAAGATATGAAAGCCATGTAGGCTAATAAATATATGAATGAAATTATCTTTATTGCTTTATCTGCAGCCTTGCCAATAATTTTAACTAGGCTTATTAGTAGATATTTTGATAATAAAAATAATTCAACAGAAAATATAAAGCCTCTTTTATCTACCGGAGAGGCATGGCTTTTATGCTTCCCCGGCTTTGTTATGTTTTTAATAATCTTATTTTTTTATAATCTTCATTTACAAGATCGATATCCAACTGTTCTTTTTTGCTCGTTGATTTCGGTTTCAACTTGGATCGCCTATGGTTCCAAAAGATATGATCAGAAAAAAAAGGTATTTTTTTGGCTAAGATGTTCAGCAGTTGTTTCCATCTTATTTTCAATTGCTGCACTTACTATAACGTTTCAAAATTATTTCCGAGGGGCGTTTTTGATTTTAAGTTTATATTTTTTAGGACTTTCAATTGGACTGATGCTCGTTGGAAAACTAAGCAAGTCAAATTGAAATTCCAGACGAGCTTGATCCGAAAAATTTTAATCTGATCACTACCAACTATGTCTGCTTGATTAGGTATGATTGATATTAAGCTATACTCTATTAAGCTTTATTTTAGTCAAAAATCACGTTTATTTTGAAAATGAAGGCCCTAACCAAGGACCATCATTTTTGATGATTTAAAACAAAAATTTGGCAAAAATAATCGAAACGAACCATCGAATCTTTAAATTGGTGGCCCTTGGTTACGGCCTTCAATTTTTTTAAAAATATAAATATGGGCAAAATAAAACGTAATAGCTGCAATATTTATGAAAATATTAGGAACTAATTTAATCCCAATAATATATTCAATCAGAATAGCAATTCGCCTAAACGATCAAGTTGGAGTTTTTAAAATATAATAAAGTACCTTAATCTTTATCATTTCTTTGAAACCAGCCCAATCGCCGCTTCATAATGTTAAAAATATAGAAGCTCGATCCCCAACAAAATAAAACCAACCCAACCATTCCCCAAAATGGAAAATGGTCTGGGTTATTAAATATATAAAGATATATGAAAACGCCCCCACAAAAAATACTTCCGAGGAAAGCGAACGGAGCAAGAATTTGATATATTAATCTTTTTTCATCACTCATTATTTACCGCAACTGTTAATTTGATCTATTCGTTTCTTATTTCCGCTAATGACTTGATAGATTGCTGCCGGATCAAATCCATCCAGAGTTGTAGTTAATACAGTTGTTCCTACACCTAATGGTATCGAAGCGATGCCTCCTAAAAATGTTCCCGTTACCATACTCGCTGCTCCAATCGCTCCTCCTACAAATCCACTCCCAAACGACGTTGCAACACTTTTAAGAGTAGGATGAGGCTGGCTTAATGTCGCGACTGCATTAATTGTTCCAACCGTAAATCCGCCGATTATCATAGCTTCGGCGAAGTCATCAACAACTGCAATTTTACCACTAGGATCAATCCAGTTCACAGGATCAGCAAAGGTATAGCCATAAAGATTTGTATCACCAGCTTTAAACCGAATCACGTCCTTTGAATTCCATCGGCCTATTTCACTGTCAAAATCGCGTAGACCAAACCTTACCAATTTCGTATCGCTGTCATACAACCCACCCGCAAACCCAAATGGCTGCAGCCCGGGACTCGTATCCATAGTCGCTTTTCCAAACTCATCATGATTCATCATGATTCATTTGCTGCACGATCGTACCAGTTGTTGCGCTCGCAACAATCGCACTGATTCCAGTTTTACTTGTCACTATATGGACCTGTATCACTAGGGGCCGGGAAAATTTTTTGATTAACATTATTTTTTTGTTGAACTAATATAAACACCACAGAACCTAGAGCAAGAATTAAAACAGTTAATGAAAGATAAATTATTATTTTTTTATTTGCCGCCACATTGAACTCCAAACTGTTGTCTTTCTTGATTTCTAATATAAGGTTCTATTAAGTATTTACTACTATTAAAAATATTAAAATTTGAATCCACACGACCTCTATCTGCAAAATATCCATGTAGCAACTCATGAAAAAGTGTTGAACTAGTAGAATTAACTCCTGCACTTGAAGCCATGGATGGATTAATATAAATATTCGTTACTCCCGTTGAGGTAGCATCAGTTAAGCCGAAATTACTACTACCAGCATTTCCAAGAATTATATTAAAAACTGTTGAAGAATGACCTAAAGTAGAAGCAAGATTGCGAGCATCAGAGGATGCCAGGAAAGCTCTCGATAATGTTAATCCATTTGGATCATTTATAATTAATCCACTTGGATCGACAAAGTTTACAGGATCACTAAAAGTGTATCCATAAAGATTCGAATCCCCAGCACTAAACCGAATGACGTCTTTTGAATTCCATCGGCCTATCTCACTGTCAAAATCGCGTAGACCAAACCTAACCAATTTCGTATCACTGTCATACAACCCACCTGCAAACCCAAACGG
>JAURXW010000437.1 GCA_030654205.1 Bacteriovorax sp. | reverse complement strand
CATTTTGATCTTTCACTAAATGCCCTCAAAGAAATGACTAAAGTTTTTACGAGTGAATTTGCAGTTCGTTCTTTTTTTCTTCACAATGAAAAGAAAACGTTGAAATTTATGAAAGAGTGCAGCCTAGATCTAGACCCGCACGTTAGGCGCTGGGCCTCTGAGGGCTCTCGCCCCTTACTTCCGTGGGGACAGAAGCTTCAATGCTTTGTCGAAAAACCCGAAGCAACATGGAGTATTCTAGAGACTCTTAAAAATGACCCCTCAGAGTATGTTCGTAAGTCAGTCGCCAATCATGTTAATGACCATTCAAAAAATCATCCAGAATATGTCATCGAAAAACTGCTTATTTGGCATCATAAAAAAAATAAAAGCAATGAGCTAACTTGGGTTATTAAACATTCCCGTCGCTCGCTCATTAAAAAAGGATTTCAAAAAGCATTTCTTCTTCATGGAGTAGAGGATGCCCAAATTAAAGTACTGGATGAAAAGATATTGACAAAAAAAGTTAGATTGGGTGAGAAGTTAAAAGTTAATGTAAGACTCAAGAATCTCTCGAAAAAGAAAACCTTAGTTATTATTGATCATGAGTTGCACTTGTTGAAGGCTAATGGATTACATTCAATAAAAGTGTTTAAAGGAAAAAAGATAAATATTGGGGAAGGAGAAGTGGTCACGCTTGAAATGCTCATTCCGCTAAAAGCGGTAACAACCAGAGTGTATTACTTCGGTGAGCAGCGTTGGAGTATTAAGATTAATGGTATAAGTGGTAAGCCCATTTGTTTTGAATTGACATGTTAGTTGTGGTCAGACAACTGATGCTAAAATAGACAAAAAAATGGCGATTAATTCGCCATTTTTTGTCTTGAATACGGATAATGTCTATCAAGAAAATCGTTTTCTCTCTCATCAAATTTAAAATGAGTCCTCAGTCTCCTCATTCCAAAAACATCCCTAAATTCTAAAACCCTATCAACTATTTTCAAATACATCGCTGGTGACCAAAGGTGGGCAAATTCATCATACCTATTTTTTTTCGTAAACTTGGGTTGAAAAAAGTTCCGATAGATTTTCATCAGTTGAACTTTTTCGAGCATCGCTCCTTCGTGTTTTTGAAAGGCAATTGTTTCTCTTTTTTGAGAACACAAAAAATGTCGGTACAAAAGATGAAGATGATTAATAGCAAATAGAGGATTGCGAGCATTTCTTCTCGCTCGAGAGGAAATTGTTTCGTGGCTTATTTTGTTAATTGTTTGATTAAAAGCACGTCGATAGGATTGGTGTTCATCACTAAAAAGCTGAATCCGCTTATCAACTTTGGCGTTGATTTCGTTGAAAATATATCGACTTTCTTGGTAGATACTATCTTTTGGGTAAGCTCCGTGTTTTTTAAGAAGATCCAACTGTCGCAGTTTTTGTAAGTCGGTCATTCGCCCTTTGCGGTTAAGGGGCGAAAAAGTATTGTGATAAATAAAATGCGACGTCATTCCAACGGCCGTATTGATGTAGCAGGGAGAATACTGCGAAAAAGTGAACGTCTCAAATCCGTCATAGGCAATATTTTCAGAAATCTTATCAACGTTTTTTTCTTTTTCAAAAAGAAGTGATTGATGCGCGAGATTTTTTAATCTCAAATTTACACTTCCTTTTGAAACTTTGAGCTCTCTGGCAATTGAAGAGTGACTCATTCCGTTCATTGCAAAATTTAAAACATTTTTAGAAAGGTGTATAAGCTTTTTTCTAAAATCAAAATCAAATGTATTTTGAGAAAACTGAACTCCGCATGCTCGGCAAAGAAAACGCTGGTTGATTTGAGGGGCTTTAATCGTTTTGGTTATCCCGTTTTTTTTGGCAAAGCCAGGACTACTAAAACGGTGATGGACGCACCCGGGATTTGGGCAAAAAGGAGGGCTGAATGTTAATTGGCAAGGTTTTAGCTTCATCATGATTGAAACTCATCAAGAGAAGATAAGTTTCAATTATTTTAACTATGTAGTTTTATATAACTGGTGAAAGGAATTTATCAAATAATGCGTTTATAGAATCAAAAAATAACTAAACCCAGCATCACTTGGCCGACCACAATTTAAGAATTAAAGATTAACTATACACTCTGCAACCTGAACATCACGGTCTCTATTGACGACAACAGAGTAACTCACGACGACGTAGAGTTTTTTAGCATCGACGATCGATGTTCTTAAGATTCTTTCAACATAACTATTAGAATCAGTTCCAATAACACTTCGTTCTGTTTGAACAAATTCTTTTTTATAATCTTTGTAACCAAAACGAGAATCCTCTTCGATTAATTTTGTCAGATTGGTCTTTTTAACCATGACCGATACTTGAACATCTCTTTTAGGATAATTTACTTCATTGACGAAAACCGAACACTCTTCTCCCAGATCATTTTGCCCTGAGTGAAAACCAAGTGGAAGATATGAAAGTAATTTTTGAGACGCAGTTGGTTCACGAACAGCTGCACTTAAAGTTATTGCGCTTAAAGATAGAACTAATGCCAATAGAATTTTCATAAGATTCCCCTTAATGGTTAATGGCCACACCCTATCAAAAGGGCATAGGCCATGTAAAGGGAAGATATTATTACAAACTCAAATTCTGAACGTCTTCTAAAGTAGAAATAACCAGAATCTTTTTAACGTTGTGATTTTTCAAGGCGTTTCTAACGTCCTGCTCCAAGCTTGGTAGGGTGATCAAGATAACTGATTCGTACACGGCCCCAAGACCACCTAAAGATTCTTTGTTAAAAGACTTTAAAAGAAGGTGGAGTTCTTCTAGCTTTTGGTTGATAACCTTCGAAGGTCGATAGCCTTCTTGCATTAACAACTTGATCGTTTTTAATTTTTCGACGTCATGATTTGTATAAACTCTTTCGCCTTTAATATCTCTTTCTGGTCTTGGAAAGGAGTATCGTCTCTCCCACATTC
>JAURXW010000414.1 GCA_030654205.1 Bacteriovorax sp. | reverse complement strand
ATTGGCGTGCCCTTACACCCAATGTATCTATTGTTGAAAAAGATAGCCAAGAACAAATTTTTTCAAAGACACCTTTTCAAGAAGCCTCGTTTGAATTTGATTCCTACTATGAATCAACTCCCAAAGACTATGAATTTTTTCAGGCTTTCAGTGATACCAGCATTGTCATGTACACTGGGCACTTGAACGCTTGTCCAGATAATATAGAATGTAATCGACCAGTAGAATTTAAACTTATTCCTCGTTCAAATGAACGCGGGATTATTTTAGGAAAAGTTTTTACAACTGCAACAAACTGGATTGATGAAACTAGACGTGGAACATATGTTTATTTTGGACATATTAATCCGATTGAAACGAAATACTTGACGGCTATTATTGACCCAAAATTACCAAAATGGTTACTTGAAAAATTCAATTCTTTGCTCCCAAAGTTGTTCACATATTACGCCAACCGAACAGGCCAACCCTTAACATGGAAACCGTTTGTATTCTTGAACTACATCCCTGATGGTGAGGGAAATAATAGTCACGGTGGGACTCTTCCAGGAATCATTCAGTTGTCTCTGAAAGGAACTGGCTGGAACAATCCTGACAATGAATCGTTTATCGATTTGGCAAAATTTTTAGCTCATGAATCGGCCCATATATGGAATGGTCAACTTTTTCCTTATGCGTCTGGCGATATGTGGATGCATGAAGGCGGCGCTGATGCTTTTGCTTACTTTGCACTCTATGAATTGAAGTTTATCAACCAGAAAAGATTTCTCGACTTCCAGACAGAGGCTTTTAATTATTGCTTATCCAATATAAACAATAGACCCCTTATGGAAGTAAAAGAAGATCCTAACTTTAGATCTCATTACCGCTGTGGTTCGATGCTTGCATTGATAACCCACTCTGCCCTTTTAAAATATAATAAAAAATACGATCTTTTTTATTTTTGGAATCAACTCTTTGAAGAAGTTAAGAATTCTAAAAATCCATACACAGAAGATCTATACTTTGCCTTCCTTGATCGCATTGTTCAAAACAATGAATTAAGCATGACGATGAAGACTCTACTCAGAGGGCCACTAAAAAGTGCCAAGGACATTTACTTAAATCTATTTAACCAAGTTAATGTAAAAGTTATTAGCTCAGAAAAAAATCTCCCAAGAGATTATAATAAAAGAGTTGGAAGGGACATTTTGAGATTGCTTATGGTAAAAGATTGCGGTGGGAAATACGGCTTATCCGGAGGCAATGATGGGATTCAAACCGATGGGTTTGATTCATGCTCAACCTTAAAGACCGCTTATTATATTACCCACATTAATCAAATTCCTATTGTTTCCAGTGGGGCAAAAGCCTACGATGAAGTCAAAAAAGTGTGTCTAACTAAGGAATCAAAAATTTTCCTTACCGCCCGTAAAATGGAAAAAAAATTACTTGTAAACTGTCCCGACAACATTCCTGCACGCGAAAGCTTTTTTCAAATTACAAAAGTTCCATTTAAGGATTAATTAAGGTTAGTGAGTTCTCAACCATTACCTTTTTACACACAATTACTTTAAATTAATTTATAGCGAAGTTAACCATGCTAGAGATTTAATTATTCACAATTTTTAGTGGCATGGATTTATGAAGACTCTTTTAGCTTTAATAATCACATTACTTTCTTCAACTTGCTTTTCAAGCACATTTCCCGTTGCTCGCTCAATCACTCCTTTTTCAGGTTCTAGATTTTATGTTCCAAATGATTCCAATAAACATACATCTATCGTGATGTTGCATGGAAGTGAAGGAGGTTCAGAACGTTATGCAGATATGGAAGCAAATGTTTTAGCATCTCAAGGTTATGCGGTTTTGGTACTATGTTATTTTGACTGTAACCGAGTTCTCTCACTTCCTAAACAAACTCTTAAAAATATCGAAGCGACAATAGTATTGGACGCTGTTAGTTGGTTGCGAAATCAAGCTTTGAGTAATCGTAAAGTTGTGGTTTACGGGTATTCAAGAGGTGGTGAACTTTCAATGATTGTTGGTAGTCTCGATATGAATCAAAACAATCGTCCCGATGGTATTATTGCCCATTCACCAAGTGATGTTTTTGTGGGGCCTTATAATGGGGGCTGGAAGGAGCATGCTTGTTGGTTATGCATTGCCGGCAATAATAAATGTTCAGCAAATTCACCTAAGACAGATTATGAATGGAATTCCGTATGTGGGTTTGATAATAACCCTAAAATAATTGATTTTACTAAGAGCTCTTGGCTGGTTTCAGGCATCAATGTTTTAACAGGAAAGCGAATTGAGATTGAAAAATATGATGGCCCCATTCTTATTACAGTAGGAGAAAAAGATGAAATTTGGCCTGCAGATCAAACAAGAAGGATTGATAAAACGCTAAAAGATGCTGGGAGAAATCCAGAAGTTCATTATTTTGCAAAAGAAGGACACGGGTTTAAATGGGATGCGGAGCTGATTCGTAAAGAAATGGTTCTTAATTTTCTTCAACATGTAACTAGTCAATGATCATCAAAATCTTTTGCTGGAATTTTTGATTTATTATTTTAGGTAAATTCAAATTTAAAGCTAATCAGTCTTCCATTTCCTAGACATTAAAATCCTAAATTCTTCAAAACCGCCACCGTGGCGGCATGAAAATTCAATTATCAATACTATATCTCATCAACGACACACGTTAAAAAACCACGGTGGCGGACTTTCTTCACTATTCATTTTATTTCAATTGATATTCAAAGTTTAAATTCATAAAAAATTATCCTTCGTTGTTAATTATTTCGATTAACACTACTTCAAGGAGTTTTATGGAAATAATTATCTACATTCTAATAACAGCAATTATATCTTTCTTCGTTGGGATATTTTTCATCGACGCTCAGTTTTCAAGATTCAAAGATCTTGAAAAATACCTAGATGAAAATCTTAGTAACAAAGAAGCAGTTTACCGTACAAACCTAGCGGAATACAAAACCTACATCAATGAATTAGAAACTGAATTAAAGGAACGTGAAAACAAAATAGATGGGCTTCAAAAAGAAAACGACTTATTAAGCGGAATCTTCATAGCCTTTAAAGAAAAGCACGGCTTTGAAAGTAAAAAAGCTGAAACTGCAAACTCAAAAACGGATGTAGAAAACAAAGCTCTAACTAACTTCGTCTAGGAAAATATAAATGATTCTGACCAAAAGAGACATACGGCTCATCGAAATACTAGCGGACTATGGTATTTTTTCGACAGACTTAATTATTAAAAGAGTTTTTAACAGTATCGACTACTCATCAGTACTTAAAAGATTAAGGATTTTAGAGAAAAATAATTTCATAAGACGTGCTGGCCTTTTAGAGAACAAAGAGAATGTTTGGGCCGTAACTAATAAAGCCTCAAATTATCATGCCTCAACACATTTTAAATCTTATTGGACTCATGCCAACTTAAACCATGATTTGAAACTTGTGAAGCTTCGACTACTTTTTGAAGAGATAGACATAGCTAAGAAATGGATTCCTGAACATGTCATCAGATCTATGATTTATCAAAAATACTCATTAAGGGAAGCCAAAAAGAAACTTATCCCTGACGGCATTTTAGAATGCAAGATAAATAAAAAGATTGAAAGCTTTGCAATCGAACTTGAGCTTAACCTCAAAAGCCAAAAAAGGTATCAGCAAATAATAAGCCTCTATCAATGGAAAAATGATTTGCATGGCATTTTATACATCGTCCCCTCTCATCGAATTTTAAAGAAGCTTCAAGAAATTTGGAACAAGTTCGCAGTAAGGAACAATGAGCTTAAAATATTTTTCTTAGTGCTTAGTGAGTTAGAGAACCTCAGAGAGCATGCTTACATTTATTCAAACGATCGGCCCATTTTGATGAAAGAAATGTTTCCAGAAGTATCCCACTCTCTTGCCCATTGGGTGGGGAGTGAGGTGGTATTGAAAAAAGCGATGTTAATTGATTCAAACTCTCAATTTCAAAGTTCTTTTTCGGATTATCAAACGTAGAGAAATCTCGCCGAATTCCCTGACCTCACACCCACAACATATGTTTTAGTGTATGAGGTCAGGGAATTCGGCGAGAGAGTAATAGATGAGTGTAGGAGAAGTATGATTGAAGAAATTAAGAGGTTAGAATGTGAAGTTTAGAGGGAGAATTAGAAAGGTTATGGATATTGAGGAGGAGAAAAAGAGAAAGAGAAGGAAAGAAAAAGGAAAAGTGAGAAAGAAAGGAGGATGAAAGGTGAAGAAGATTATTTGAAAAGTTACTTAGGAAAGATGTTTTAACGAAGCTATTTTATTTTTAATTTTGGAGGTTTTTTAGCTTTGTATTATCGATGTTTATTAATTTAACCAAGGATTTTAATGACCAATAACCTTAATTACATTTCAGAAATTTCATTGTATAAGAACAACTCAGACGGGATTAAGCCTCCCGCTTCGTTCTTTAACAACTTAATATGGGGAATTGATGAAGTATGTAATTTTACTTCATACGCAAAAGGCACGATCTATAATCTCGTAAGTCGAGGTGATATTCCGTACCGAACGCGGGGAAGAAAGAAAAGACTAGTTTTCATTCCGAGTGAAATCATTGCATGGTTCAAAGGAGAATGATTACTATGGGACGAAACGATT
>JAURXW010000405.1 GCA_030654205.1 Bacteriovorax sp. | reverse complement strand
TATTTTTTTCTGTCTTGAAGTTTTTTGCGGTTGTCTTTTCGCGGACATAAAATCCCTCTCTTATTAATGGTTATCGCCACTATATTGTAGCAAAACATTAACTTTGGAATTGCAATTGTGATGCCCTAAAAGCATTACTGAATGTTGGTTCAAAATATAAATCTGGGGCACAAGATGAGGAATTATTCCCTCTGTCCTTAAGCCTAAGTAAATGAGATTAAGCGCAAATTAAGAATGACTGACTTAAAGGCTTAATATTTTATTTTTCCAATATTTGGCATTGATTCTGCAATATATACCTGCAAGAAGAGATAGTATTGAGGCAGCAATGCTTCACAAAAATAAAACTATAAAAATAGATAAAAAATATATGAATTTAAAAACTGTAACGGATGAATTCAAAAAATATCAAGATCCAGGTCTCACTAGCCTGGACATCACTAAAAGAAGAAGTAATTCTTCTGCAAACACAACATCACACTCTGCCCTATCATCATCCGTGGCAATGTCGTAAGACACTAAGAAGCTATAATATATCTTGCTTGCAAGGTATATTATAGCAAATTTGTTAAAGCTAAATTAAATCTTTTAGACCCTTCTCAATAATTTCCACTAATCTATTTATTGCATCAGCTACACGTGGTAAATTTTTTGTTTTACCGGCCTCTTCGAGTTCGATACCAATTTGACTGATAATGGGAAATCCAAAAGTTACGCCATTACCTTTTAGCTTATGGCCAATAAATACAGCACTATTAAAATCCTTAAGAACTAGACTCTGCTTTATTTCGATTATTTCATCTATTCTTCTGCTGAGATATTTTATTTTATGTTCTTTTAAAATATGCAATCTAATAACCCTTATTGAATCGTGTGTTCAACTGTATCTAATTCTTTAAGTTTACGATAAAGTGTTTTTCGATCTATTCCTAATTCTTTAGATGTCTGCTCTTTAGCAAATGCATTTTTTTTAAAAACAAACTCAATATACTTTTTACCAACATCTTCCAAAGTCATAATCGAATTTATGGTAAAAATCGCTCCTCCTGAATCTTTAGAGGTCATGACAACTTCACTCGTTCCAATATCATCAAGTGGCAAATCGTCTATATCGACAAACTCTGAATTTGAAAGAACGACGGCACGCTCAATTGCATTTTCCAATTCACGAACATTTCCTTTCCACGCAAGTGCTTCAAGTCTTTTGATTGCCTGTTTAGTAAAACCTTTAATTTTTGCGTTATTTATTAAGCTAAATTTTTTAAGAAAATACTCTGAAAGTGGAATAATATCTTCTCTTCTTTCTCTAAGTGGAGGCATATGAATTGGAATAACATTTAATCGAAAGTACAAATCCTCTCGAAAATTTCCTTTTTCAACTTCTTTTTTTAAATCTTTATGGGTTGCGCAGATAACTCTAGCTGTAATATCCCGAGTTTGATTTTCACCAATTCTTTTTATTTTACGCTCTTGCAAAACACGCAATAGCTTTGCCTGTAAAGGCAATGCCAAATCACCAATTTCATCAAGAAACAAAGTACCTTTATTGGCCTCTTCAAAAAGTCCAATCTTGCTTCCAAATGCCCCCGTAAAAGCACCTTTGGCATAACCAAATAATTCTGATTCTAAGAGATTTTCAGGAATAGCAGAGCAATTAATCGCAATGAAAGGACCCGATTTTTTTTCACCTAATTCATGAACAGCTTTGGCCACAACTTCTTTCCCTGACCCACTTTCACCAAAAATTATAATATTTGCTTGAGAACTCGAAACCCTTCTTGCTAATTCCATAGCTTTTTTAAATCCAGGACTCTTCCCAATGACTCCTTTAAGTCCCAGGAAGTCTTGTTCATTAAATAGATTTTTTAAATTAGTATTTTCTGTCTGAACTCCATTTAAAAAAAGTGCTCTTTGCACAGAAATTAAAAGTTGCGGGACATGTAAAGGCTTTAAAACGAAATCGTAAGCACCGGCCTCAATGGCCTCTACAGCAACTTCAACACTACCTTCTGCTGTCATTAGAATGATAGGGAGAACAGCATTAAAAGTTCTTATTCTTTTAATGAAATCTAAACCTGACATAACAGGAAGTTTTAAGTCTGATATAACAACATCTGCAATAACTTTTTTAACTTCAATTTCTGAGAGTGCTACTCGAGCATCAACATATGAAGAAACAAAATAACCGCGTTGACGAAAAAAAGAAGAAAGTAATTCTAAGAGATCAACGTCATCGTCGATAATGACAAGTGAAGAAATATTTTTATTTTTCATGGGGAAAGTTACCTCATCGCTTACAAATCATTAACTCACTACATTCGTGGCATTTTCCCCCAAGCAAGTCAAATAATTTAAAAAGTCGTGTAATTTCCTTCATGGTATTTTGGCATAAGCAATGCAGTTATTTTTATGTATTTTATATCTCAAGGAGGTAATTATGATTCGTGTTGCGATTGCTTTATTCACTCTAGCAGTACTCACCGTCTTAATTGGAGCTTATGGAATTGCTGGCATGTCTGTTGAACTTGGTAAATCCTTGTCGATGCTTTTTCTTATATTGGCCGTATTAAGTTATATTGGGAGTGTGATTACTAATAATAAAAAACAGATATAGTTAAAATAGTTTCGTGAAATTGATAAGAATTTATCAACTTCATTAATATAATAAAAACCCACTTGAGTTTGTCTAAAGATAGCGTCGCATGTGGGTTTTTATTTTCAATAAATAAATATGAAAAAAATACATTACATTTTCTATGTTCTTTTTATTCTTATTTTACCATTAAGTGCATATGCAAGGAAAAAATCTCCCTCGCTCTCAGAAAAACAACTTCAATCAATTCTTGATAAAGCAAAACAGGAAACGGCCCGTGGATCCTATGACAATGCTTTAGCGTTATTGATAAACTATCGAAAATCTACTTCCAGAAAACCTACACATCCTGTTTTCTCATTTTACGTTATCGAATCTATAGGAAGAATATATCTTCGAATCAAACAAGACCCCGATTCCGCAATAATTTTTTTTACTGATGCACTTAATGACAGAAATCTGAGCGACACGGAATTTGATATGATCAGGGCCTGGCTTGGCAGATCAAAAGAATGGAAAGAATTAAATATATTTCCAAAAAACATCAAAGATCCTACGATGCTTTTTAGTTTAGGAAAAAAATATTATGATCAAGGAATAAAACTACAAAAATACACAATGGATCTTTCTGCTAGTGCAGATTTTAGTATGGCCTCAAATTACTTAACTCCTTTTACCATTCAATATGACAAGGATCCAAATATTGGAGAAGCATTATATATGCTGGGAGAAATCCGTAGAAGATCATGGCATAAAAATGATTATTGGGTAGAAAATTTTTATCTAACAGAAGTTATTAGAAGATTTCCAAATACTGAACTAGCTTCAAGGGCCTACCAAGCGCTATATGAAGACGTTCATTACGGCTATACCGGTTCAAGTGGAGATCACACTCCAACTTCATGGATCGAGCTTTTGAAAGAATTTGAGGCCTTAAGCAAAGTTGCCAAACCGGCCTCTTTTGAGACTATAAAGCCTGAATAAATTATTGAAGCAAACTTCCTAGCGGTTCATTTTGATGTTTTGCTAAGCGACTTAAAGTGTCTTCTAATTGTTTTGGATTTAAATTAGAACGTGCAAGATCACTCAGAGATAAAATACCTACTAGGCGTTTTTGTCGATTAAGCACAGGCAATCTTCTAACCCGATTTTCCCCCAAATTTTGGGCCACCTCATCTAAGCTTTGATCTTCATAACAATAGAGCACACGATTAGACATGACTTCTTTAACAGTTACAATATTTGGATCTTTGCCTTCGGCCACTCCACGAATAGCAATATCCCGATCAGTCAAAATTCCAACCAAACGATCATTTTCTTCAATGGGAAG
>JAURXW010000403.1 GCA_030654205.1 Bacteriovorax sp. | reverse complement strand
ATTCGTAATCTTCTTGCTCATCAAGCGTAACAGCCAGCTCTGGAAAATAAGACAAATCATTTACACTAATTTTTTTCTTTCCTATTTTAAACAATTGTGGATTATTGTAAAAAAAGCATGAAACATGAACTCGATCAATAGGATCATTTGTTAAGTGGGAAATCTTTTTTAAATTTTCGCAAGAAAATACTTGCACATCAAAACCATCAGGCAGTCCAAGCTCTAATCTATTACTTGCATAATCATATTGACCCTCTAAGTAATAATCAATCATTTCGTCTATGTGACTTGGATCAATCAATGGACAGTCACCAGTTAATTCAATAATAATGTCTGCTGCCAGAGCTTCTGCCGCTCCTAGGACTCTGCCTAATACATCATACTCGCTGCCGCGAAAAACAGAAACATTTAAGCGATTACATAAATCAACAATTAAGTCATCAGCATCATTTATCGTCGTTGCAACCACGATCCCATCAATTTTTTTAGCTCTTTTAATTCTTTCCACCATTCTTTCAAGTACAGGTTTTCCCAATAAGGGCATCAGTACTTTTCCAGGCAGTCTGGTAGAGGTCATTCTTGCTTCAATCGTTACAATTTTTTTCATTCTATCTCACTTTGTCCACAAGGCTGGATTAACAAATTTTTCATCATCAATGGCCCATTCATCATAACTAAAATTGTCTATAAATTTAAAATTAACGATCTCCTCAAGCTCTTGAACGCTTGTGACCCCTATTACCACGTTATTTATATTTTCGTTTGAAAAGATAAAAGAGAGGGCAAGATCAAGAGGTGAAATTCCCAAATCTTTCACATACTCATGAAATTTATGTAAGTGATCCTTGATCGGATTAAAATATATAGGAAGTGTAACGGGATCTAAAAAAACAAGACCTTGTAAAAAGCAAGATCTGACATGTACCTCTATGCCTAATTTTTGCATTCTTTCTAATACGCCATTTTTTAAAATGCGTTGGTCGAAAATATTCATCGGTAACTGAACTAGATCGGGAGTAAATTTTTCAAGAATTAAATTTAATTGATTTTCATCATAAATTGACACTCCTATTTTAATCCCAGATACACGCTGTAAGTTTAAAACGTTCATAATATAAGAATTGTTCACATCATCTAAAATATCTTCGACTCTATGAATTAGCACTTTTATGCTTTTAGCCTGGCTTAACTTTTGAACAGATATTTTAAGTTTATTATTTAAATCTTCTATCTCCATTATTGATTTATTATTTTTGTTAAGTGGAGAAAGTTTTGTTATTAAATTAAAACTAGAAAGATTCGGATAATTATGCAACACGTCCTCTGCATTCCCATATGTTGGAGCAGTATCGATATTGGCCACTCCATAAGTTTTTGCCTTATCGAGTATCTGAAAAATTTCTGATTCAGTTAATTTGCCTTTGGCGTTTGAAATGCCGTACTTCATTCCAAATTGAGCAGAACCAATAATTATTTTTTTTATTAAGTCTTTATTCACGATCATCAATACAGTATTTAACGTTAAACTCTGTTAATGGTAAAATTTGAGAGAAAGGTAAATTCGATTTTTTTCCCTCCGGTGGAATTGTAGTAAAAACCAACTTTCCCAGTATTATTCCAATAACAAGTCCCATTGTATCTGCTCCTACGACAACTCTATTAGAGAGACAATCTTCTATTAATGTTCTTTTTAGCTCAATTTTTAATTGTGCAAATTCAGGATGCTTTTTAAAAAGATAAAAATATTTATCTACTTCTTCACTGGGGTGTGGTCGAATTGTAATGTCAAATTTTTCATTACCGAGCTTTGTCATCAAATCAAAAAAATATTCTAAACAACTATATTCGTCATAACCCAAATAATTTTTATCACCGTGAATAGCTTCGGAGTGTTCTCGAACTGGCTCTGCTATATACAAAATGCCGTTTTGATTACACGGAATATTGATTTGAGTTGCCTCTTCTTTAATTTCATCCCAATAACAATTATTAACTATTTTTAATTTTTCGACAGGAAACTTTAGATCTTTGCAAAGCTGAAACACATGTTCATCACCACACCATACCTCATCAGATACCATAGAGCTCCACTCTGGATCTGGAAACCCAAAGCGCTCTCTCAAGTGAACCCAGTGATCAAGTAGTGTAATGACTTTAATCTTTTTTTCTAGACATGTTGTAATTACTGCCTTTTCCACGCTTATAAAGCTACTTGCGGTAAAGGCTAATTGAATTTGCCCACTATCTATCATCCGCCACATTTCATCTTCTGAACATTCTTTAATAATCGGAAGTTTCTTTAAAAAAATTTTCTTTGCTGGCCCGTTCAGATGAAAAATAAAAGTATCATCGATATTTCTCTTCACCCAGGCACTCAGAACCTCGGCTCCGCCTGCATCGTGTGCGACAATAAGAGTTTTACTCTCTAAGGTCATTTATATTCTCCGCCACCTTATGAAATGCATTCGCAACGTCGGTGAGGTCTTGTTTTGACATTCCTGGTCGCATTAGCTCATGAATAAACAGCTCTTGAAAATGAAGCTTTTCGACAACTGGACAAATACCTTTTTGATAATTCATCTCGCTTTTATTATTGGGATCGTTAAATGGATACCCTAGTCGACCTATTCCTGTTCTGTTTTGATAAAGACTTTGAAGGTAAAGTGGCTTAACTCCACCAACTCCCATTAGAACACCTTCCGTTTCTCTGAGTTCTGTAGCAGGCAATTCTGCAATCACTGCATCAACAAAAGTTTTTCTGTTAATTAGTGCAATTTCTTCTTTAAACCTTATCGCATGCCCGTAATATGAATGAGTGCAATTTTCTCTTACCTTCGGCATAATAAGATAATCTATTCCCTTTAGTTGTTGCTCTAAAAATTGTACATTTTCTCTTCTTATTAAAACCAGGTCCTTTAGTTTTTTTAGCTGGCACCTACCAATGGCCGCCTCAACTTCAGTCATTCTAAAATTAAATCCAATTAAATTTACAGGACTTCCCTTATACCCCATCGGATCAACAACAGCCTCTGCATGATTACGAATTAACTGACAACGAGTTGCAAGATCATCATCATTAGTAACAATGATGCCCCCTTCCCCTGTATGAATATGCTTATGATAATTTAAAGAAAATACTCCAATTGTTCCCAACGTTCCAGCATATTTATTTTTAAAAGTAGCGAGTGGACCTTGAGCATTATCTTCAATGATAGGAATATTGTATTTTTTCGATAAAGCATTTAGCCCATCAACGTCATATGGCTGCCCGAAAAAATCAACTGCCAAAATAGCCTTTGTTCTGCTTGTAATTTTTTTTTCTACTGCCGCTGCTGATAAGCAAAAATAATCTTCCTCAATGTCTGCAAATACTGGAACTGCTCCATAGAATAGAGGTGATGATGCTGAAATAGTCATTGAAAATGGACTAACAATGACTTCGTCTCCTGGGCCAATTCCCAATGCACCCAATGCACAAATAAGTCCACTTGAGTTAGAATTTACCGTAATTGCATGCTTGACTCCAAAATACTCTTTACACTCATTTTCAAAGGCCTGGATTTGAGGACCGCCAAAAAAATCGGGATCCCAGCATCCCAAAAACTTAGAAAGTACTCCAGACTTAACTACGTCATATGCAGCTTGCGCTTCTTCCTCTCCCATAACAATATAACCAGGAAACAAATTATCTCTTAATTTCTTGCCACCACGGATTGCTAATTTCGACATTAATACCTCTAAAGTTTAAATTTATTCGAAATAACGATACAACAAAACCTGTAAAAACTACAGAAAAGGTTGCCACTATTCCATTTGCAATTATCTTATAAAAATGAGCTAAAAAAATCCTTAATCGTATCGACAACGTAGCCCTGTTCAAGGTCCGTCATTGAGTGAAACATCGGAATACTTAGGCACTTCGTATAATAATTTTCAGCAACAGGACACAGTCCTTTTTTAAAACCGATACTCTGATAATAGGGGTGCCAATAAACTGGTAAGTAATGTACCTGAGTATAAACACTACGCTCTTTTAAGAATTCATATAAAATCTTTCGGTTATCTGTTTCAATTACAAATAAATGGTAAGCATTAAATACATTTTCCTCATTATATTTTTGAAATGTAATGGGTAAATTTTTAAAACTATCTTTATATTTCATCGCTATTGAACTTCTCTTTTCAATATTAGAATTTATTCGTTTGATTTGCGAACTTCCCAAAGAAGCATTAATATCAGGCATTCGGTAATTATACCCAAGCTCTTGCATTTCATGATACCAACCACCGTGAGAAGCCTCTAAAAACAGCTTTTCATCTCGTTGAATTCCATGTGAGCGAAGATTCATTAGGTGCCTATAAACTTCTTCGTTATTCGTAGTAACCATCCCACCTTCACCTGTCGCCACATGCTTCACAGGATGAAACGAAAAAACAGTCAGATCGCTATAGATCCCCGATCCGCATTTAATAATTTCATTTTTTGAATTTCTATAAGAACCACCAATTGCATGACATGCATCTTCAATAATCCAAAGATTATATTTATCTGCAAGTTTGCGGAAAGCTTCAGTGTTAAGTGGAAGACCTGCAAAATCTACAATGATCATCCCTTGATAATCAGTTGGATTTTTTCTTAATTTCTCCTCCATTAAATTGATATCGATATTATAAGTTAAAGGATCGATATCAACAAACTCAACAATCCCATTTTCAAACAGAACACAATTACTTGAAGACGCAAAAGTTATAGGTGTTACAAAAACTTTTTTTAAAGAATCTCTATTAAGTATTTTATAAGAAAGATGAAGTGCTGCAGTCGCATTATTGAATGCCACTGCATATTTACTACCTACGACTTTGGAAAACGCTTCTTCAAAATCACTTACCGCTGGCCCTTGTGTAAGAAAATCAGACTTGAGAGTTTTAACTACTGCTTCAATATCTTCTTCAGTAATATGTTGTTTTCCATAAGGAATTTTCACCTACTCAACCTCAAATGTTGAATCGACATGTTTTTTAATCTGAACTCTGATATCTTCAGGTGTTAACCATTCAGTATTAGTACCCGAGTTGTATCTAAATCCTTCTTCGACAATTTTAGCATTAAACTTAGTCTGCCATGCTGACATATCCCAACGAGGTACAGATGGAGCTATGACATAATATTTTCCACAATCATAAGTACATAAGGAGTCAGTTTCAGTAATCATTTCCTCATGCAATTTCTCACCAGGTCTAATCCCTACAACTTCTTGCTTGCAGTTTGGAGCTATTGCTTTCGCTACATCGGTTATTCTATACGATGGAATTTTCGGAACAAACAACTCCCCTCCCCACGCATTATCGATTGCATGAAGTACCATATCAACGCCTTCTTCAAGCGTGATATTAAATCTTGTCATACCAATATGTGTAATCGGGAGTACTCCCTCTTTTCTTTTCTTTAAAAAAAATG
>JAURXW010000401.1 GCA_030654205.1 Bacteriovorax sp. | reverse complement strand
CAACGCCTGGATCGTCGCTTGATGTAAAAGGCACATTAAGATTATCAGGATCTGGTTCTGGTTATGTTGGATTTGCTCCAGCTGCGGCCGCGGGTTCAACTACATATACTCTACCCATAGTTCAAGGAACTGCAGGACAAGTTTTAACAACTGATGGAGTTGCTAGCACTCCAACACTTTCATGGGCCACAGTTGCAGTAGGTGGCGGTGGAACAGTAACAAGTGTAACTTCTTCTACAAGTGATATATCTGTTGCAACAACAACTTCAACACCAGTAATAACTTTGAATACAGTGCCAGTTACAAAAGGTGGTACAGGATTAATTGCTGGAACAAGTGGTGGAATTCCTTTTTATGATTCAACTTCAACGATGGCGACTTCGGCATTGTTGGGACTTAATAGCATCGTTTTAGGTGGAGGAGCAGGAGCAACTCCCGCAACTATGGGGGATGGAGTTGCAGGACAAATTTTAACTTCAGGTGGAGCTACTGTAGCACCAGCTTGGATTACTGCACTTCCAATTGCCAATGGTGGAACGGGAGCGATCACAGCTCCATTAGCTAGAACAGCTCTAGGAATTGCAAGTGGAGGAACGTACGCCGTAGGCAGTACAACAGGAACGATTCCTTTATTAGGAACTCTTGGAATTGTCGGAAGTAATATTTGTACAGGTGATAATGCCGGTGGAATTATTTGTTCACCAATGACTTCATCAATTGTTGCGGGGTCTGTTTCAGATGAAACTGGTTCTGGTGTGATGGTGTTTGGAGCTTCTCCAACAATAACTGATCCTATAATTGCCAATATTGCACCGGCTGCAAATTTTACATTAACTCAAAATGCAGTTGTGCCATTTACTTCAGAAAGTGCAAGTGCAGTTGCGAATACACTTTATTTAAAAGCAGGGAAAGTAGGTATTGGAACAGATAATCCAGGAGCAAATTTAGAAATTAACGGAAGCTCAGGATCAACATTAAAAATAGTCGATGGAAATCAAGCGGCAGGAAAATTTTTAACTTCGGATGCTAATGGGCAAGCTTCGTGGGCGACATCAGCAAGTTCACAATGGACTACTGCTACTAATGATATTTATTATAGTACTGGAAAAATTGGAATGGGGGTTTCCTCACCTGTTGCCAGATTAGATATCCTTGGTGAGAATTCGGCTTTGATTGCACCATTGGCCCTAAAAGTAATTGGTGGAAACACCACAGGTACAGGTACAGGGGGAGGAGTTTCACTTCAGGCAGGAACCGCAAGTACGGGTGCCCAAACTGGGGGGTCTAGTACTTTGACCGGAGCAGCTAACACAGGCGTGGCCGGAGTTGCAACACTTGCTGCTGGAAATGGAGATAATGGCTACGCAGGTGGAAATGTTACATTGACCGCAGGAACAGGAACAGCTTCCGGAACAGGAGGAGTACTTGTAGTTAATGGTGGAACATATGGTGGTGGTAATGGTGTCGGTGGAAATATAGTTCTAAATGGTGGAGCTAAATCTGGAACTGGGACAAATGGAAATATAATTTTGGCAAATACTCGAGGGTACGTTGGAATTGGAAACCCTAGTCCCGCCAATGCGTTGGATGTGATTGGTAAAATCAATGCAACAACTACAGCTACGAGTGGAAACGTTTTGACAGGAATAAATACGGTTACGGGAGTAAACACTACAATCGGTGTCTATGGAAGTTCTGCCGGTGATGGTGGAGGTTCTGCAGGAGTATCTGGAGTTGCAAGTGGTACAGGATACATTTATGGTGTTAGAGGTTATGCTTCATCGGCAAATGGAGGCTCATATGCAACAGCAGTTTATGGTTCTACTGAGGGGGGCTCGGGGGCCGGAGTCGTTGGAATGGCGAATGCAACATCTGCAAGTTATGTGAGTAAAGGAGGATCATTTGAGGCAAACAGCCCGGTAAGTTTCGGGGCATTTGCCAGAAATAATGCAGCTTCTGGTAATGCCGTAGCTCTTTACGCAAGTTCACCAAATAGTGCAACTGGATACGCAGTGTATGCGGCCGTTGGTCAAAATTATTTTGCAGGTAAAGTAGGTATAGGAATGCTTTCTCCTGTTTACACTCTAGATGTTACCGGTGATATTAATTCTTCAACCTGTGTGCGCTCCGGCGGAACAACTGTTGGAGGATCATGTACATCCGATATACGTTTAAAAGAAAATATCCAAGACTATCGTGTAGGTCTTACTGAGCTTCTAGGCTTTAGACCTCGTTCCTACGTATTTAACGGACTTGGTGAAATGCCTAAAACCGGAGAGCTGGCCATTGGATTCATTGCTCAAGAAGTAGAGAAATATTCACCGGATCTTATTGGTAAACGCAAAGTAATTCTTCATCCTGGAGATGCAGAAAAAACAGAAATTAAAACTGTAAATTATTCAAAGTTCATTTATGTTGTGATCAATGCAATCAAAGAATTTTATAAGTTATGGTTTACTGATAGCCAGGACATTCATCGCAAGATTGCTACTCTCGAAAAAGAAAATAATGCAATCAAAGTTCAAAATAAAATGATGAAAGATTTTCTATGCAAAAAGAATTCGCAAGAGCTTTTTTGTAAATAGAAATTTATACATCTTCAAAACGAGGATCACTAGAGCTTGGCAAAGCTAATGAACTTGAGTTTGTTTTATGCTGACGCGGCTCAGGGGGGGGAGTCGGTTTTTGGACTGTACTCTTTTTAAGATCTAAAACATTTGAATTTTGCACTGCTGGTTTTTTCATAGCTGTAATAGTCTTGCTTTTAATTTTTTCAGCGACAGGATTTTTAGCAACGGGTGCTATCTTTTTTTCTTTTGCTTTATGACTAACAACGAAGCCCTTATTCCCAAATATTTCAGCTTCTAATTCAATCACGTTTGATTGAAGCTCATCAACTTGGAGCGAAAGTTCCTTAGAACTCTGGAAAGAACGATTGGCAGTGTCAGCATTGTTTAATGTCGTTTGATCCAGTTGGTTCATTGCCAACGCAATGTTTTTAACACCTTCGGCTTGCTCTTTAGAAGCAAGAGCAACTTCATTCATCATCGTTTTTACAATCGTCGCATTATCGACAACTTTATCTAAAACTTTTCCACAACGGCTTGCTACTGCGACACCTTCTTCAACTTTTGAATTTCCAACGTTAATTAGTCTTTGAATATTTGTATTTGTATCTGAGATAATAGAATTGACTCTGTTTATACTTTCGCCAAGCATTTGAGAAATTTCATTAGCAGCAGTTCCCGACATTTGGGCCAAGTTACCTACTTCTTCAGCAACAACTGCAAATCCTTTTCCGTGCTCACCAGCTCTGGCAGCTTCAACTGAAGCATTAAAAGAGAGAAGTTTTGTTTGGAAAACAATATCGTTTATGACAGAAGTCTTTTGGGAAATTTCGTTAATAACTTTTACAATTCCAGAAATCCGTTCATTACTTTTTTGAATTTCATCCATGATGTCTTTGTTAGATTTATTGATTTCTTCCATGGAAAAAATCATTTCTTTTACAACTTCTTTTCCTTCTGTGGCCATTCTATGAGACTCTTCGGCTTTTTGAGAAGAGTTTTGTGCACTGTCAACTGAAGTATTCACCATCGAGGTAATTTCATCAAGTGTTGAAACTGTTTCTTGGATGGAAGAAGCTTGCTCATGGGTTGAGCTAGAAACTTCTTCAGAAATTTTATTTACAATTTCAGATGAAGTTTGGTTTTTACGTGAGACTCCTCTAAGTTTTTCAGTAATAAAGCCTAACTTCGTGGTTGTCTTTTTCAAAACGAAAAAAAGAATAAGACACATTATTAATTGGGCAGCAATAATACCCAAGATAGTTATTTTAATGAATCCATCTTTTACTTTTTGTACTTTACTTAAGTTGTATTCAAATTCAATAAAACCAATAACTTTTTTATCTAATCCATAAGTAATAGGAAGCTTAATGCTCTTATGTAAAACATCTTTTTCAGGAGTTTTGTCTTTTTTAGCCTCAGTAATAACTGAATTCTTTGTGTCAGAAAAAATTACCGCTTCAATGCTAGGGTCATCTAATAACTGTGAAGTAATAGTTTTTAAAACATCATTGTTTAAGTTCCAAACGTAATCAGCTGAACTTAACTTAACGGAATTGGCAAGAGTCTCCATTTCCTTCATAACCATCTGCTCTGTGCTTTTCATCATATTCAACATGATGGTCACCGAAAGAGAAATGATTATTAAAATTGAAACTGTGTTTATCCATAACATCAATTTAAACATTAAAGATTTTTGATTATTTCTCACTTTTGCTCCGGTTTATTAATAATTCATTTACTTAATTTTCGGCATTTTTAAAAATAAAATAAGGGAATATTTAATGTCCGCGAGTCGTTGTCGGGTATCACGATTGGTAAACGCATTTACGATATGTTAAATTGAAAAGAGATAAGTTTTTTACAGGAAAAATATATGACTGACAAATATTTGTGGCTTGAAGATGTAGTGGCGGACAAATCAATTAAATGGGTAAAAGAAAAAAATAACGAGTCAATTAATAAGCTCAAGGGTCATTTATTATTTGCAGAAATTGAGCAAAATGCTTTGGAATTTTTGGGCACCAAGGATAAAATTCCTTATATTGAAATTCATGGCGAGCATGTTTATAACTTGTGGAATGATGATATCCATATACAAGGGATTTATCGAAGGACTTCTTTATCAGAATATCTTAAAAACTCACCTTTATGGGAAACGATTCTAGACCTAGACAAGTTATCCGTGTCTGACAATGAAAAGTGGATTTTGAGAGGTTTCGAACTGAACGACGATGTGTCTCGGGCGTTAGTTTTTTTATCACCGGGAGGCAGTGACGCTAACATTATGCGCGAGTATAATATGCAAACCTACACCTTCGTAACAAATGGTTTTTTTCTTCCCGAATCAAAAGGTTATGCCCAAT
>JAURXW010000386.1 GCA_030654205.1 Bacteriovorax sp. | reverse complement strand
CTATCCAGCTGAGCTAAGAGTGCGTAGATGAAAGATCCTTTTCAGTATAAAAATTTCAGGCCCATTAGACAAGTTGCTTTCCGTAATATATTAAAAATTAATGAAAAATCTTATATCTGAAAAGATTCCCGGTTATGTCCTTTTGGATTCGGGATTTGGCAAAAAACTCGAAATTATTGAAGGCACCATTGTAGAACGCCCCTCTCCACAGTCTATTTGGGCGCCTAAACTTCAAGAAAGTGAGTGGAAAAAAGCTACTTCTATTTGTACTCGCAAAAGTGACGGTGGCGGCATTTGGAAGCATCGCTCAGACATAGAGCCAAATGGGCTTATCTTGAAATGGAAGACTCCAGAAGCAAAAGAAATGCGCTTTAAACTTAAATTTACATCTTTTGGCCATTGTGGCGTTTTTTTTGAACAAGCGGCCGTTTGGAATTCTTTAGTTAATGAAACGACTCGCCTTCAGGCCAAGTTGGGAAGACCACTTAAATTTTTAAATCTTTTTGGTTACACGGGATGTGCAAGCCTAGCTGTACTTTCTGCCGGGGCCGAAGTTTTTCATGTGGATTCAAGCAAAGGTGTTTTAACTTGGGGACGAGAGAACGCTGAAATATCGGGTCTCGATATGAAAAAAATAAAATTTGTTCAAGAAGATGTGAAGGCGTTCGTAAAACATTCATTAAAGAAAGGTTTTAGATACGATGGAATTTTGGCAGATCCTCCAAGTTGGGGTCATGGGGCCAATAAAGAGGTTTGGGAATTTGATGAAATGATTTATGAACTCGTTAATGATTGTTTCAATATTCTCACAAAAGAAAATAGTTTTTTCTTTCTTTCATCCCACACTCACGGAGTTCAATCAGAGGCCCTACGTAACTTAATGACTGATCACCAATCAAAAAAAATAATTGAAGTTGGTGAACTTGGTCTCCGTCATTCTAATGACGAGCGCATTTTGCCGGCCGGAATATATTCTTTTGCTCGAAATATCTGCTAATCGATTTATTGAATAGACCTCTCTTTAATGAGTATAACAGTCACGAGTAAAGTTCCCAAAGCAGAAAATAAAAACATCGCCATTGGCCCATAACTCATCCAAATAGCTCCTGCAATAAAACTGGCAAACATCGCTGCTATACTTTGCGTTGTTGCTTGAAAACCAAGAGCTGTGGCAAGATCTACTTTCTGACAAAGATTGCTAATCCAGGCCTTGGAAATTCCTTCGGTCGCTGCTGCAAATAATCCATATAAAATGAAAAGAAAATAAAAAATTTCAATGCGTGAATTGAAGGCCATTCCTGCGTAGGTAATAATAAAAAAGAAAAGTCCCATGATAAAAACTTTTTTCTTTCCTATACGATCAGAAAGAATACCCATTTTATAAGAAGAAAGTGCGTAAATTAAATTATAGAAAATATAAAGCGAAATCGTCTGTACATCACCAAGTCCACTCTCCCGAGCCTTGAGTATTAAAAACATGTCGGAGGAATTCATTAGGGTAAAAGAAATAATGAGAAGAAGAATTTTTTTATATTCAGGTGACGCAATTTTCCAGTAACTCAGAGAATTCCAAAACGCATTTCCATTTTCAATTTTTCTCTCTACTCTCTTTTCTTTTACGAAGCCTAAAGTTATCACCACAAAAATTGCGGGTATTAAAGCATAAGCAAATAATCGTCTATACTCCCCTGGATGATAGTGAAGATAAATTAAAGCCAATATAGGTCCTAAAAATGCTCCCAGCGTATCAAGGGATCTATGAAAACCAAAGACTGCGCCTTTGGTTTCAGGAGTAGCTTCACTTGAAAGCATCGCATCTCTTGCTGCAGTCCTAACCCCTTTTCCCAAACGATCACCTGAACGAGTTAATAAAACCCAAGCTGGATTTACAAATATTCCTATTGCTGACTTTGAAAAACTCGATAATACATAACCAAACCAAACAAAAGGCATTCTTCGACCGCTAATGTCTGAGAGTTTTCCAAAATAACTTTTTGAAAGACCTGCGATTGCATCTGCAACCCCTTCGAGTAATCCAATATACAAAACTCCCATCCCAATGCTTTTTAAATAGAGAGGCATAATCGGATATAAAAGTTCACTGGCAATGTCTCCAAAGAAGCTTACGAGCGACAACACCAGAACCGTACGTGTTATTATTTTAACTTTCAGTCATAACTCCTTAAAATCAGGACATTAAATAAATGTCTGGCCGTGTACTAACTATAATTTTTTCTCATTTCAATCATTATGGCCATTTGTTTGGTATGAAACAGCATGCAGATTTTAATACTGTTTCTAACATTATGTTCGAGTTCATGGGCCATTGCCTGCAGCGATATTCTTGTTAACTATCCCGTGGAATGTAAGGCCCAGGGTCGTTATCAAAGACTTTCTAAAGAATTTAATAATTACTCAATTAAAATCGATAATCTTAAAGGATATAAAATTCTTAAAGCAGTAGGAAAAACATCTTATTATGCTTTAAAAAACGATTTTTTAAATAATACTGATGCCACACTTTTAAAATCGCGAGATTGGCAAATGTGGAATAATGGTCAAAACTTTATTGCGGAAATGAGTCCTGTGCTCCTTGATTTTTCAGACATAACAAAACTTCATAAAAAACTTTTTGCTGAAAAAGGTTTTTTTAATAACCCTACTGATCTTGGGAAACTAAGAACTAATAATGCAGAGACAAATCCCAAAATTATTATTTCTTGTAATGATAATTTTTTTAAGGAAAAAATATTTAATCTATTTACAGACTATGATCTAAAAAGTGCTGAAGGATATTCCCTGCTTACTTTAGATAATATTAAAGTCTGTGACGATAAAAAGCTAAGTTCATTTGAGTTATATTTCTACAAAGGTGCCAGTGTAAAAACAGAACTCGTGCGCTGGTTGAATGACTTCAATGATATGCTCACCCGCTTCGAAAAAAATGATTCAATCGAAGAAATCACTCCCTTTAATTACCTAACAGATATGCGCCGCTGGTTTTTGGCCATTTCGCCTTTTAGTTATGGTAACGATGAAGTCGCTTCGGCTTTAATTGATTATGCTACAAAAAGATTACAACTTGTTCCAATTTCCTTTCGAGAACTTAGTGATCCAATTTATTTAAGTGTTGAAGAAAATCGTCTTAATACTGATAATAAAATTCAACAAACTCTAGATTTTTTTGAAGGTTGTTTATACGAAAGAAAAACAAATTTGATTTCAAATGAGTGTAACTCAATTTAAGATAAGTAACTCAAGGCTTGAAAGGGCCTAGGCCCCTTCCTCAACAAATTCAACTTTTTCTTCTTCAACATGAAATGGAGTATCGGCCATATCAACTCTATGGCGACATTTTGGACACTCTAATTGTTTACCGAGTTTCTTGGTAAATTTTTCACCCATTACTGCGTATCCACAGCCGACACAAGCAAATGGAAAAGGCTTAGTCCACATCGCATTCGTGCAGGTTGGATAATTAGAGCAGCCATAAAAGAATTTTCCATAACGGCTTTTCTTCTCTGCAAATTTACCAACTTTACATTCTGGGCAATGAACGTCCAAGGTAAATGGCAATGTAGTGGCACATGTTGGATACTCTTCACAAGCAAGAAATTTACCGTATTTTCCTTTTTTAATGGCCATTCGCTTTCCGCAAGTTGGACAAGGATCATTAGCAAAAACTTTATCTACGATCGTGTATTCGCCATCTAGAGATTTTTTAAAATCTTCAGTTGAATTACAGTCTGGGTAATTTGAACAAGCAAAAAACTGCCCATTTTTTCCCCATTTTATTTGATATTCCCCATCAGCACATTTCCGGCAATGCACTCCAGTTGGAATTGATTGCTTCTTTAAATTCTTCATTTCTTCTTTGGCTTTTTCTAAAGTTAGCTCAAAGCCTTTCCAAAATTCGCGAAGTACTTTTTTCCAGCTGATATCACCTTCTTCGATTTTATCAAGTAACTCTTCGACTTTGGCCGTAAATTCAATGTCCATGACATCGGGAAAACTTTCTATCAACATTTTACAAACGACAGTTCCAAGTTCAGTTGGGATAAATCGATTTTCTATTTTTTCTACATAACCACGATCTTGAATATTTGAAATAATGGCAGCGTAAGTAGAAGGACGTCCAATTCCATCCTCTTCTAGTGCTTTTACAAGGCTTGCTTCGTTAAACCGAGGTGGTGGAGAAGTCCAATGCTCTTCCATATCGATAAGTTTTTTAGGAGTAAAGGTTTCGCCGACACTCATTTCAGGAAGTAGTCCTGATTTTGATTCTTCAACATCTTCTGAATCAGCTTCTTTGCGACTTTGCTTTTCGGCTAAAGAATCTAAATACACTGTTCTAAAACCAGGAAATTTAACAATGGATCCATTTGATTTGAAAAAATGCCCGCCCGATTCAAACGTTACAGAAGTTTGGTCAATAATAGCTGGAGACATTTGAGATGAAATAAATTTATTCCAAATCAATTCATAAAGTTTTTGTTGATCGGCATCTAAATCCCCACGAACTTCTTCAGGAGTAAATTCAAAAGACGTTGGACGAATGGCCTCATGGGCGTCTTGAACTTTGCTAGTTCCTTTCTTTTTATAAGTAATCTCTTCAGTAGAAAGAAAATCTTTACCATATTTTTTGGGAATAAATTCACGAAGGGCCTTCATCGCTTCTGGTTCAGTTCGCACTGAATCCGTTCTCATATAGGTAATTAAACCCTGAAGCCCATGATCTCGAAGCTGAACCCCTTCGTATAACATCTGAGCAATCATCATAGTTTTTTTAGCAGTAAAACCTAACTTATTAGCAGCTTCCTGTTGTAATTTTGAAGTCGTAAATGGAGCCGTAGGATTTTGTTTGCGCTCTTTCTTTTTAACATCAATAGCACTAAGGACCTTACCTTTTATATCGGCAAGTATTTTCTTAGATAGTTTTTCAGCATCCGGTCCATCAAGCTCAGTTTTTTTGTTGGCTTCTTCGCCATAATAACGAACTTCAAAATTAATATTCTTTTTTTCTAATTCACCTTGAATTGAAAACCATTTTTCAGATTTAAAAGCTTTTATCAGGTCTTCGCGATCTACAATAACTCTCAAGGCAACTGATTGCACGCGACCTGCTGAAATTCCACGTTGAACTTTATCCCAAAGGATTGGTGAGATTTTATATCCAACCAAACGATCGAGTACTCTTCTCGTCTTTTGAGAATCATACATTGGCTGATTTAATTCTGTTGGATTATCGATGGCAAATTTAACGGCCGTTTTAGTAACAGCATTGAAAACTACACGGTGAATATTTTTCTTTTTTCCTATTTCTTCGGCCAAGTGAAAAGCAATTGCTTCCCCTTCGCGGTCCATATCGGGAGCGAGGTAAATATTATTAGCGTATTTAGCAAGTTCTTGAATGCGCTCAATTTTATCTTTTTTCCCCGTAATTGGCACTAGGTCTAGAGCAAAGTCATCTTTAACATCAACACCAAGTTTAGATTTTGGAAGATCTTTTATATGCCCATTTGAAGCTACAACTTGATATCCTCGGCCTAAATATTTTTTTATAGTTTTAGCTTTAGAAGGTGACTCAACAACAACCAAGTCATATTTTCCAAGTTTTGAAGAATTAATAACTTCCTCTTCAACTACGACAGCTCCGGCCTTTCCAGCTTTTGCCGTAAACTTAGAAGGCATCTTAACTGCGATTTTTGCTTTAGAAGCTGCCTTTTTAGCTGCTACTACTTTTTTAGCAGGAGCTTTTTTTGCGGCCGATTTTTTAGCAACAGCTTTTGCGCACATATTTTTTACCTTAAAAATTAAATAACTATTTTTTAGGACCAGTATTCAACAACTCATCCACTTCTTCAAGGTCAAATTCAGTAAGACCGTATGGATTTTCTTTGTTGTTAATATCTTCATCTAAATATTTTCTACCAATATCTTTTTCAATCTCATTGATCGATTCAAAGGCATTTGGATCTTGAAGTTTTGCTTTCTTTTCATGCTCTTCAAGACTTGATTGTTCAAGAAATTTATCTTCATCAACTTTTGATTCATTGAGTGATTTTTCCGAATCTTGAATTTCGTTTTCAAGACGATCAAGTTCTTTCACATCTCGTTCTGAATCTTTGATGACTGACTTGTCTCTTTCTTGACGTTCCAACTCTTCAAGCTCGTCTTCTGTTAGTTGAATCTTATCTGCTTTATTGAGAATGTCTTGACTTACATCATCAAGATTTAACTCTACATCCAACTCATCAAGGGCCTTGCCTTCAACTTTTCTGATATCTTTTAATTTATCTTTGCTCTTCAAACGAACTGCACGCGCAGCTTCTTCTTGAGTTTTTGTAATTGCAATACTACCCAAACTTATTTCGTTAGAAGAATTTGTCACTAATGCAGTCGCAAAATTATCCGTAATATTAATTACCGTTAACTCTCCAACTTTATAAGTCGGACTCGCAGTAATTTTTCTTTGAGTTCCACGATCAACAAAAGAATAGATTTCAAAAAGATTTCCAAGCTCCACGCCGTCCGCTCTACCACGATCTAGATATACTACATCCCCAAAAGCAATTCCTGTCAGAGATTCACGGTAACTTCCGATAATCGCAGCTTCAACACTTCGTTTACTATAAGTTCTCGCAATTTTTCCAATCTTGGGAGTGTAGACTGTTAATCTATCCTTACGCTGCACGATTCCCGATTGCTCAATAACTAAACATTCCCAAACGTCATCAATTTTTCGAATGGTTTTAACTTGGGCCGTAGTTGTATAAACAAACCCTGAACGATCCGATATAACGTTTTTGACTTCTCCACCGGCCGTATAAACTGAAAAAAGATCCCCTGGTTTTACTTTGGCGGATTTATCAAAATTTACATAAACAGTATCAAACCTATGAATGAAAACTGATTCTTTAGGTGTTGCCTTAATTTCTCCCAAATCCTGTACAACATTCGTCGTTACAAAACTATTGAGGAAAAATCCTTCGCGATAATTAAAAACAATTTTAGAGTTTTTATCAAAACCAGATTTGTCATATTGATCAGTAGGTTCCTGAATTATGATATCAGATAAAGGTGGATCGTATTTTTCGTATTCTAAATTCTTTTGTGCATTTTCTAGGCGCTCAAGATCTTCATATGTTTCTTCAGATGCAAATTGAAAATATACACCTTGATCAATAAGTTTTTTTCGTTCTTTTAACCAAGAAGGAGAATTGGCATCATCCATACCTGCGAAGCTAGTTCCTGATTTGCCAGAAGTCGTTTCAGTATCAATGAACTCCCCAACTTGAACATTAGGCATTGAATCAGCGTCCCCAGTATCAAAAGCTAGCACTGTGCCTGGTTCAATTTCATGAGGATTTGCGATTTGTGGATTGAGTGCCCAAATTTTTGAATAATAAAATCCAGAACCAAACAATTTCTTAGAAATTTTCCAGAGATAATCACCTCTTTGAACTTCATATTTATCAAGTTTAGCTTTAACTGCAATATCATCCCACTCTTTACTCGTAATTTTCTTTTGAACATATTTGGAAAGTTCTAATAATTTTTTCTCTTCATTTCCAACATCAAAACTAATATTTTTGT
>JAURXW010000382.1 GCA_030654205.1 Bacteriovorax sp. | reverse complement strand
GGTACATTTGCATCATAAACATTACGAATACTCTCATCACCCGACCGAGCGAGACGCCGGATCTTTTCATTTTGATTCCTTCAAGCCAGTTCTTGACTGGTATCAGGCCCATAATAAACTTCATTTTGTCGATGGAATGGAAGGAGAAATTATCCCCGAGCTAAAATTTAAATGCTCAATGGGGCATACTCCTTATTTACTTCACGCTTATGATGATAAATTTATCTATATGGCCGATCTGATTCCAACTTCCAATCATGTAAGCATTCCCTGGGTAATGGGTTATGATATCGCCCCAGGAATTACGACTCTGGATAAAAAACATTTTTTACAATTTATTTGTGAACATAATTTAGTCATGATTTTTGAGCACGATCCACTTTTTTTTGGCAGTTCAGTTAAAAAAAATGAAAAAGATGAATATGTTTGTCAGGAAAAATTTAATTATGATCCTAAAATTGCGTATCCGATTCGTCTCTAGTTTTTTGAAATAGATCTTATTTTTATATAAATAATAGCTATAAAATAAAAGCATATTAGTTGTTGGTTCTTTCTTCAGGTAAAAACTCCTTAGTCTATATTCGCAAACTAAGGAGCTGATGTGCATAAAATAATTACCCTTATTCGTTACTGT
This sequence comes from Bacteriovorax sp., assembly GCA_030654205.1. Lineage (GTDB taxonomy): Bacteria > Bdellovibrionota > Bacteriovoracia > Bacteriovoracales > Bacteriovoracaceae > Bacteriovorax. Next base: position 4,444 of record JAURXW010000382.1, on the reverse strand, counting down.
TTTTTATTAATCAGTATTACTTTTCTAACAACCCAAAATTCAAATGCTAAAACTCTCCGATGGAAAGTTCTAAATACTTCGTGGAGTAAAGATCAAGATCTTCTTTATCAAAACTTTATTCACGGACTGGGAGTTGCCCGAAAAAATGGTAAATGTAGAACACTCAATGATTGCTTAAAAAGCCCCATCGCTAACCCAATCTTTTATAATAAAAATCCCACTGCCCTAGATACTATTTTTTCAGACTGTGCGGATTTACCATTTGTTCTTCGCGCCTATTTTAGTTGGATGAATGACTTGCCATTTAGCTACCCAACAGAGCTAGTTGAAGCAAAAAGCCTAAGTAAAAAAGAAAGTGATATTCGCTATAGTAAATACGGAAACATCATTACAAATAAAGACTCCATTTTAGGGGGAGAAAATGTAAATGATGTTTTTCAAAATATTGTAGATTCTATTTCAACAGCATCTTTTAGAACCAATGCTTCAAAAAATGATTCAGGGGAATATTTTCGCGATACTTACCCGGTCGATATAAATCGCCAGGCCATTATTCCAGGAACTGTTTTATATGATCCTAATGGACATGTGGCCGTTGTTTATGAAGTCACCAATAATGGTAAAATTCATCTTATCGATGCTCATCCAGACAACTCACTCACCACCATTACCTATGGTGAAAAATTTGTTCGAACAGGTGTTAAAATAGGTGCTGGTTTTTCAAACTTTAGACCGTTTAATTTAATCAGAAATGAAATCGTTCCAGTAAATAACAAAAATCTTTCTGAATACTCTTTAATCCAATTTCAAAAAGACCCATTTATTTATAAAGGACAAGAAGTAAGTTTTTATGAGTACGTTAGAATAAAGCTTACTGACGGAGTTATTATTTACGATCCCCTCTTGGAATTTAGTAATTACTTAGATGAAATATGCCAAGATGTTAAAGACCGTAAAGCTGCAGTTGATCTTGCTCATCAAGCAGGAATTGAAAATTGGAGTCATCCACAATTATTACCCGAAAACATTTATGGATCCGATGGCGATTGGGAAACGTATGCCACTCCCTCAAGAGACGCTAGACTCAAGGCCTCTATCAGAGAAACTAAAGAATTTTTAACAAAAATGATTAAAGGTCAAAATAATCCTGAAGTAAAAATTAAATACACAGGAGCTGATCTGGTTAAGGACCTAAGAGATATTTATCTAAACAAAACGAACTCATGTTCAATTTCAATAGCTCAAAATATTTCTCTTAATTTAGATGAAGTCTTAGTTCGTTTATTTGATCTATCCTTTGATCCTTACCATTGTGTTGAACTTCGCTGGGGTCAAGTGCCGACGCACGCGTGCTCTACAACTACCAATAAAAATAAATGGTACAAGGCCGAACAGGGTCTAAGAAATAGAATTGATCGAAATTATTCAATGCGTACTAATTATGATGTGGACACGCTTCCAAATGCTCCTGTGTCGAATGTAGAAAGGCCAGATTTGAGCTTTGATCAACTCTTGGAGATAAATCGCTGAAAAATTATTTTGAAATTTTTTGAATTTCTGACTCAAGCTTATTAATATTTAAATCAATTTGAAGCTTGATTGCTTTGGCCCGTTTATCAAACTCAGTTCTTAATTCAGATTTATCTTTATCTGAAAGCTTTTTAAAACTTTGAGTCCTGGTGATCATATCACTGGCCATCTCACCTATTTGTTTTCCGAGTAAGACTTGCTCTCGGTATGGGGCCACTACCGGGCCAGCATTTTTATCTTCATTTATCACAGGATCTTTTGAAAGCTCTTGGGCCTTGACCACTAAGGTTTGCAAAAGTGGGGAAATTTCCTTAATAAACTTAGTTTCAAAAAGTGAAATGGACTTGCCTGTTTTCGCTTTTTCAAGTTCCATTAAGTAATTTTGAGAAGTGGCATTTAAAATAGATTCAAAAGTTTGAACTCTTTCTAATTTGTCTTGATAGGGCTTTAGTAATTCATTGACTATACCCGCGGAATATTCTTCTATTCTTTTTTCAAATTCTCTTGGAGTTCCGGCATAGATTAATGTTTTCCCATCAAAGACATAAGTTTTATTAAGGGCCTTAAAAAAAGCGATACTTGCGAGCTTTCTAAAATTGCGATTGAGAAAATGAATCTCTCGCGCTTCAGCGTGGATATTATATTCACCTGGAAGAAATTTAGTCCCTTTTGTTAACAACATTTTAGAAAATTTACCAAGATGGTTTTGGAACTCGCCTTTAACCAGGACTTCAACTTCATCAGTTCCTAAAACTTTTGAGGGAATAGATTTAAGCTGAATATTAACAAAAATTTCGCCAGGCTTGTTGGTGCTACTCCATAGTGTTTGGCTATCCAATGAAAGGGCCAATGCCAATTCAAATGAATTGCTTTTTTTAAGTGCCATTGCCTCAAGTCTTTCTAAATAAACTGGCATAATGCCTTTAATTTTTAATTGAATATCAGCATCTCTTTGAGTCAATGCATACCAGCCGAGAACTACGGCAAAAAAGGAGGCCGCTACAACAAGAGAGAGAGTCGAAATTTTAGATTTTTTCTCTGCTACTTTAACATTCAATCGCCTGCTGCCCAACGGATCCAAAATAGCATCTAAAGGAATAGGTGGAGGCAATTCATCATCAAAGGGAATTTTAGGTAAACTTGGCGCAGATGGCATCGGTGGAGGAATTTCTCCAGCAACTGGCAACTCAGGAGTCGTTTCAGCTTTTTCAAAAAGAAATTGAAAGGTCAAAACCTTAGATAATGGATCCCATTTTTCAGAGCCTTCTTTCCAAATCAATGTCTGGGTGTTGATCTCCTCATCGCGATAAAACTCCACCATCTCTTCAACAGAAAAGGGACCTAGGTGATGCGTGCCTTTGAAAACAAACCATTCTTTATTCATTTTTATATTTATAATGATATACTGTCTTTAGTTTTTTACAAACCGTAAAAGGAATTTTCTTATGATCCCAAGGGATATTGAAAGAATCATCAACAATAAAACAAATACAATTGAACTGGCAGATATTCTCTTTTTAAAATTCTCATCTGACATCGGCACCATTCATAATTTTGGGAGACGAGGTTCTCAATTTGCTCCCGAGGCCATCTTAAATATAGTCAAAAAATTGGCCTGTCATAATCTTTTAAAGTGGTCCGAGCTAGACTTGGCAAATAGCACAGAAGAAAAATCTGACTTTCCCACTTCACAAAAAAGTCTGTCCCAAAAAATTAAAAATATTTTGGGCCTAGAATCGCGCACTCAAAAGTTTGTCTATCTTGGTGGTGGTCACGATTATATTTACCCGACTATTTTGGCCTTGAATTATTTTGCCAAAAAAATGGTGATTATTAATTTGGATGCTCATCTAGATACTCGAACTGATCAGGCGCCAAATTCAGGAACACCCTTTCGCCAAATTGCTGCAGATTTTAAAGGTGAGCTGGAAATAATTCAATTAGGCATTCACGATTTTGCAAACTCCATTTCTACCATGAGTAATCTCCCAAATGGCAAAGAAGTAGTTGCAACCTATGAAGACGTCAGATTTGGAACGAAGGATTTCTGTGAAACTGAAAAATTTTTAAAGCGCTTAATCCCATACCAAGAAGATACGGTATATGTTTTTAGTCTTGATGCTGATGTCCTAGATGCGGGAATTATGGAAGGTGTCAGTGCGGTCAATCACAGAGGTTTACCTTATGATTTTGTAGAGGATGTTTTGCTTTATTCAATTGATGAATTAAAATGCCAGCATTTTGGAATTTTTGAATACAACCCAGTTTATGATAATCTTTCACAAAAAGGGGCCCGTACAATTGCTGCTCTTATTTATCAAATAATGGACGATCGTTTTTTTATTTAAGAAATTGAGGCATTTTTCCAATCATAAGATCAATAAAGCCACATTTATTTTTCAAAAATAAATTTCACTCCAAATTAAAACTACTTAAGCTTAATTATTCTTGGCACGATCCCTGCTTTATCTATTATCAAGGAACGACAGACAGAGATCGATTCGTATTGTCTAGATCTTTGTGTGAAGTAAAATTCATTTCCCCAAGTAACAATAATGGAATTAAAGATAGGGCAGGAAGTATTGTTGTAACCTTATCACAAAAAGAAATTAGAGTTTAGAATTTGTGCCCTTAAATGTGTCAAAGCATATAAAAGCACTACAGATCGGATCTAACAATCCTTTCACATTATTAACTTGAAAGCTTTTTGTTTCCAACATCAATAAGGGCCACCTTCGGGTGGCTTTTTTATTTTCCTTTGGCCTATTTAAAATTTATTGATATAGGTCATAGAATTAAAAGATTTTTTCGTTATCCTAACAAGCAGAACAATAGAGGATTAAAATGAAAAATTACCTAATGCCTTTCTTCTCAATTATCTTAATTTCATACATCAGCACCGTGCAAGTACTAG
>JAURXW010000379.1 GCA_030654205.1 Bacteriovorax sp. | reverse complement strand
AGGCACGCCGCCAGCGTTCGTTCTGAGCCAGGATCAAACTCTCCAAGCTTCAATATAAAATTCTTAAATTTAAATTTAATTAAAAGTGACGAACTACTATACGGATGTTTTTATATTCTTTTTGATTGAGTCAACTCACGTTGATCAACTCCGACTTTTATCATTATCAAGTTTTTTACAACTCGAGCCTTTAACAGCATGACAGAATATTCACGTCAGATATTTTTTTGTTTGGGACCTTTCTCATCTTGAATCGAAGCCTTGCGGCCTCAAATCTTTTAACTCTATTTAATTTTTAAAGAACAAAACATCCTAGCGTTTCTTTGCAGATCGCTTTGTAAGCAAATGTCACAAGTGGATGAGACGCGATATTATAGATTCCAAAAGAGAACGTCAACTCTTTTCTTTATTATATTTAAAAAAATTATTTTAAATTAAAACCCGCCTTTGCTGTTGCGTCAATTAGAGCAGTTTCTGCTTGTTTTAAAAGCTCTGAATTAAGAGTCGTGCTTTCATCGGCAAGGACGGCCCGGATAGTTACATATTTTATGCTGCCATTGGGAAAAATATCTAAAACTTCCACTGATTGCAGCTCTTTAAGTTTGACTTTTTTAGCTGCAGACAAGACGTCTGATACTGAAATTTCAGCTGGAACGACAACTGTCCAATCAAAAGATGAACACGGGAATTTACTAAGCGGTTTATATTTAGTCTTATCTTTTGCTGTAAAATTTTCAAAAATTGATAAATCAAAAAGGGCAATCGTTAGGTGTCCTTTGATTTTGAGGTTGCGAAGTATTAGTGGGTGAACCGAAAAAATTGCGCCACAATTTTTCCCCATCACTTTGATATTTGAAAATTCAAAGGGATGATTTCCGATCCACTCTGCAGGGACTAATGGATTGGCAAATTTGGGATTTCTGTCTGTAAATTCGAACGATAGATTTAAACTTGAGAGCAAATTTGTCATTGCGTTTGTCATCTCAATGAATGGATTTTTATCCTTATCAAAAAAGACAGCACCTAGGTGCAAATTTTCTTTTGAGAAATTTGTATTATCTTCAAAATACGCGCGTCCCAACTCGAAAAAGCGAGCCCGGTCGAAATTTTTAATATTAGTTTCGGCAACTTCTAACAAGCTTGGAATCAGACTTGGTCTCATTAGGTCGTGATCTTGAGAAAGTGAATTAACTAATTTTAAACTCGTTTGATGAGGCCATGACATTTTTTTTAAAAGAGACTCTCCTATTAGAGGGTAGGTCATAATTTCAAAAGACTTGCCTTGAAGAATCATAAAATCACGAACTCTTCTTTGAACTTTTTGCATCTCGGTTAATTTCACAGGAGAAATACCATCCAGAGGAGAAACGGGAGTAATATTGTCATAACCGATAATTCTTCCGACTTCTTCGATAAGATCTGCTTCTTGTTCAATATCTTTGGTCGATCGATAAGTTGGAACCGTTACGATTAGATTTTCATTTTGTTCCTGTGTTTGGAAATCGAGGGAATTTAATATTTTTTTAAGCCTATCGTTTGATAAATCACACCCCAGAACTGTTTTAATTTTCTTAAGCGACGTTTTAATTTGAAGAGGTTTTATCTCCGAAAGATTAATCCCGGCATATTCTGGTTTACCAATGACTTTTGCCCCAGAACAAAGTTCCAAAATTAATTCAAGAGTTCGCAAAAGTGTACGCTCAGTTAAGTGGCTGTCGAGAGTTTTTTCGAAACGCTGAGACGAATCAGAACGAAGACCTAATCGAGTTGAGGTACGGCGAACCATTGCCGCTTTCCAATTAGCAACTTCAATAAAAATATTTTTGGTTCCTTCACTTACTCCACTCTTTTTCCCCCCCATGATCCCGGCAAGTACCAAAGGTCCCGAGTTATCAGCAATAACGGTGTCTCCGGCAATTAGAGCCCGGTCTATTTCATCAAGAGTTTTAAATGTTTCGTCGCCTGCTAGCTTCTTAATAATCACGGCCGATCCACTAATAAGATCGCGGTCAAAAATATGGAGAGGCATTCCAAGTTCGAGCATGACGTAGTTTGAAATATCGACAATATTATTGATTGAACGCAATCCGCAAGCCTTGAGGCGGGCCTTAAGCCATTCTGGAGACTCTTGAACAGATACGTTGTTTATGCTGAGACCAAAATACGAGATCCCTGCACTATCGCCTTCAAACTGAGGAACAATTGGAGATTTCTCGGTGCTGAAATTTTTTGCGAGATTTTCACTCCACTCTTTTGTGAAACGATTTACAAGAGGAACTTCAAACATTGCTGAAAATTCACGGGCCATTCCGAAATGCCCCCACAGATCCGGTCTATGAGTAAGAGATTTATTATCAATATCTAAGATGGTATCTTTTTTCATTTTAAAAAAGGTAAGCATATTAACTCCAATCGGGGCGTCGGCTGGAAGCTCCATAATTCCCGAAGATTCTTCTGCAAAACCTAACTCTTCTTCAGAGCAAAGCATTCCTTCAGAGAGAATACCTCGAATTTTTTTTGCTTCTAATAAAAGCCCATTAGGCAATTTAACGCCAAGTGGAGCATAAGGAATTTTAATTCCCACTCTCACGTTACTGGCACCACAAACAACTTTTCGAACTTCTGTCTCAGAAATCTTAAAAGTAACTAGATTTAACTTGTCAGCTTCAGGGTGTTTTTCAAAAGAGACAATTTCAACGACGATAATTTTTTCTAAATGTTCATCAATGGTGATGATGCCCTCAACCTCTGCAGTCGCTAATGTAAAGCGAGTGTAAATTTCTTTGGCGAGAATATTTGGAACAGAAACAAAGTCGCGAATCCAATCGATAGAAATAAGCATATTAAAATCCTAATAAAATTAAAAAAGTTTAAATTGTGAATTGAAACGAAGATCTCCGCTTTGAAGATGGCGAATATCATCTATTCCATATTTCATCATAACTAAGCGATCAAGCCCAAGTCCAAAAGCAAATCCATTGTATTCGTCGGGATTAATTCCCCCGGCCAAAAGAACATTTGGATGAACCATTCCACATGGCAATAACTCAACCCAGCCGATATGTTTACAAACCGAGCAGCCAGACCCTTCACAAATCAGGCATCTGATATCGAGTTCAAAACCCGGCTCAACGAAAGGAAAAAAGCCCGGACGCAAACGAACCTCGACCTCTTTTTTAAAGATTTCTTTTAGGATTGTTTTCATAAAATAAATCAAATTTGCGACTGAAATATCTTTTCCAATCATCATACCTTCTAACTGAGTAAATACCATTTCATGAGAAGCGTCAGTTCGCTCTGACCTAAAGACAATTCCAGGAGCGATAAATCTAAAAGGTGGTTTTCGCCCTAACATTCCTCTGACTTGAATTGTACTCGTGTGGCTTCTCAGTAATCTTTTTTTACCAGTTTTATCATGGGCCTCTTTGTTATGAGGATCGTGAAACCAAAAGGTATCTTGCATATCGCGGGCAGGGTGATCACTTGGAATATTTAAAGCCTCGAAGTTGTGAAATTCATCTTCGATATGGGGCCCGTCTAAAACATCAAACCCCATTGATAGAAAAATATCTTCAATTTCTTGTTGAACTAAAGTTCTTGGGTGAAAACCACCGTGCTTAATTGTTTTAACTTGCACCTTTTCTGTCAGACCAGTATCGATTCGGTCTTCGGCCAATTTTTTGTTAATTTCAACGACTTCAATTTTTGATAAATGAATTGTTGCTTGATCTTGGATAAAATCCTTAAGATCTTGAGCTTTAGGACCAAAGGCCTTGCGCTCGTCAGCGTTCATGTCCTTTAGCGATTTTAGTATTTCGAAAACGACACCATTTTTTCCAACATATTCTGATTTTAAGTTTAAAACATCGGCTTCCTTGGTGAGGATAAGAAGAGCTTCTTGAAATTTTTCTTTAATTTTATCCAGATCGATCATGAATTTTACCTTTTAGTGAAATAGATTTTTGA
>JAURXW010000376.1 GCA_030654205.1 Bacteriovorax sp. | reverse complement strand
AGTACCAATGACACTTATCCGACGGCCATGAGGCTAGCGAACCTCCTCTTATCAAAAGAACTTCTCGTTGAGCTTGAACTTTTTTCAAAGTCATTTGAAAAAAAATCTTTAGAATTTGATCATATTTTAAAAGCTGGCAGGACTCATCTTCAGGATGCTGTCCCTATTCGCCTTGGGCAGGAATTTAAGGCCTATCAATATACCATTGATCAATTAATTAAACTTATTAAAGATGCTCAGGTTTCACTTCGAGATTTAGGCATTGGAGGCTCTGCTGTTGGAACTGGCATAAATGTACCAGCAGGTTTTCGTGAATTTATAATAGAAGAATTAAGAATTTTATTTAAAGACCAAAATCTTGTCCTTTCAGAAAATTTAATTGCTTCCACTCAGTCTCAGCTTCCCATAATGATTTATTCAAATGCCTTAAGGGCCATGGCCCTTGAGCTTACAAGAATCTTTAATGATTTACGCTTATTAAGCTCGGGGCCTAATACTGGTCTTTCTGAATTGCATCTGCCATCAAGTCAGCCTGGATCTAGTATTATGCCGGGTAAAATTAATCCTTCTCTTTTAGAAATGGGAAATCAAGTTTGTTATAAAGTTTTAGGCAATGATTCTGCAATGGCATTTGCAATGCAGGCCGGTCAATTAGAACTCAATGTAATGATGCCCTTGATGTCCCAACTAACACTTGAATCTGGAGAAATAATTAAAAATGCTCTCCTTTCTATCAGAATAAAATGCATTGATGGAATTACTGCTAATGAAAAACAATGCGAAAAATATTTAGGCTTAACAAGTCAAATAGCAACAGCATTAAATCCTGTCCTCGGCTATTCACATACAGCAGAGCTAATCAAAGAAGCTGCAATTAAAAACAAATCAATTCTTGAAATAATCAAAGAAAAAAATATTTTAACAAATGAGCAATTTGATTCTCTTCTAAATCTAAGAGAAATGACTATTCCCAAATAATATTTAAAAATCGACTGAATAGTTTGCGGCAAGGCCACGCTCTGTTGGAATAACTAAAAATACAGAAGTATTGGCCTTATTGGACTCTTCACGCTTTTTTTGTGCATAATAAAGACCTACACCATACATTGTTCCTATGGTGGCCCCTGCTAAAACATCCTGAAGATAATGTGCATTATCATTCATTCGGCTTACTCCCACGAAAGTTGCCATGGCATTGGCAGCAATTCCCCAGGGCAGTGAGTGCTCCATCATAACAACAGAAGAAAAAGCAAAAGCGGTCGTAGAATGACCAGAGGGAAAAGAATGGTTTGAACCATTTGGTCTTTTTTCGTTAATTGCGATCTTGGCAATATCGGTTATAGCACCCGCGTAAAGTGTCGCTTTGGCCATTAAGATAGTGCGATCAAGTGATTTTTGATCTTTGTTGAAATAATAATCCCCTCCCATAAAAAGTGCATAAGCGATATTGGGAGTTGCTTGTCCTAAAAAATCTCCAATTTTTGATAAACTTTTTAAAGGGCGATGATCGGATAGATTTTTTTGTAATTTTTTCGATTCATCTTTTAAAATAATTGCCAAAAGTGTTAGGCCTCCTCCAACTTCAAAAATAGTCAGGGCATCAGTTGTAAAGGGAGAAACAAGATCTTCCTTAGCATTACTCCAAAACTCAGATGCACCAGTGCTGATTGAAAATAAAAGTGCAAATAAAATAAAAAGGGAATTTATGAAATGGTACATAACTATCCTGAAAAAATAATATCAAAAAAAGTCTTTATAAAAGTCTATCACAAAGAAAAAAAATAAATATTACAATTGCCGAACAGCTAAGTACTAAAACTGCAGCGGCCGCACAATCTTTGGCCCTGCCAATTTGAGGATGAAAATCAGGATGTAGTAAATCGAGAATATATTCTAGAGAAGTATTGATTAATTCGGCAGCCAATGTCGCCCCAATGACTAGAAAATGAATGGCCCACCAAAGCGCAGAAGCCTTTAAAATAGCAAGGGCCACAATTACTAGGAATGTAATGACTAACTGATCGCGAAAGCTTCTCTCTGTTTGCCAAGCACTGCTTAGGCCTTGCAAAGAGAAGCTTACACGTTTTAAAAAATTTTGATTTTTCATTGCTCTAGATTAACAAAATATTACTGGATCTTGCAAATAAACAAGCAGCAACTTCTCTTAAATATTTTTCCAATCAGCAGTAATTGTCAAAGGAACAATATCTTCAATATCAACGCCTAAAAGACTTGGCTTTTCAATTTTATGTTCGCCTAAGATTAAATCAAACTTGCCCTCAACATGTAATATTCCGTCTTTGAAACTGGTTTTAAAGACAATACTTTTATATAGATGTTTCACACCCGAAAATTCAATTTCTAAATCGGCAATAATTTGACCATTGGTCATTTCACTTGGTGTTGAAATTTTGGCAACCACAAGAGGAAACTTGTCGGCCTTTGTAGTGCTGAGCATATTTAAATCGCGATTACTGTCTTTAGATTGAAAACTTTTAATTGGAGCAGCTACAAGAAAATCGCATTTTTTTTCTTTGCACTCCCCTTTTCCTTTAGACGTAGTAGACTCGCCAT
>JAURXW010000370.1 GCA_030654205.1 Bacteriovorax sp. | reverse complement strand
CACATAACCAGTGCTTATTTTATCGCAATTGCAAAGCTTGAATTCGTTAATATTTTCACGAACAGCTTGCATAGCTTTTGGCATACATTTCGTAAAAATTCCTTTTTCAAGTCTCAATAGACTTTTCAATTCTTCTATTTCTTCCTTAGAAGGAGTTCTATCTTGTTCTGGAATTTTCATTTTTCCATACTTTTCTTCAGTTAAGCCGGCAGCTAATGCTGCTTTCTTGAAACTGTCTTCAGTATTCCCAGAATTTTTACAATTAAATTTATCAAAATAATGCATATTAAAGGATGATGTCTTAGCATCAGCACATTGGTCACATCCTCCCTTTAAAGGAGAAAGACTTTTATTAATTTCGGTATTACTTGGAATTAATAAAGCTTCATTTGCATAGAGGATAGAAATATTAAAAATAATGGTAAGAAATATTTTCATAATCCAATATCGGGTTTCATCGCTAAAAATTTAATGGAAAGGGCAATTGGAGATTTATTATTCTTACTTACTAGGCCTCTTAGGCAAATGCGTGCTTTTCGGTACAATAATGCTAAAATCCTCTTTTTTTGAAGTTTGAGTTGAAACTCTTGGTCTTTGATCACAGGAAATAAAAAAGGCCCAATTAAGGGCCAGGTATCGTTAGTCTGTGTATTTTAATTTGCGGCTTGCGAGCTTTTGAAGTGGATTATGGCCATTCTTTAGATAGCCAGATCTGAGAGCGTCCATCATCAATTGTAAAATCAGCTTTTTCATAAAGCTTAATAGCAGGCAGATTGCTATCTTTTACAAATAGGTAAATATTTCTAATTCCTTTATCAAATAAATGATTCGCCATAACTTCTAAAAACCTTGATCCTAATCCTTTGTTTCTATATTTTTGATCTGTAACAATCTCAATAATTTCAGCTTTATCATCTTTAATAGAAAAACGTGAGGCAACTGCAAAATCATTATTATAATCAATGGTAAGTATATTCTTTGTGGTAATTGCAGTTTCAATTTCTTCATCCGAAAAAGAATGGATCTGAATTAAAGTTTCCTTAATTTTTTCAAACTGTTCCATTGTTGGGTAAATTAGATCGTTAAGATTATTTTCTTTTTTATTAAGATCTTTCTTGTAACAGATATATGTTTCAATTAGAGATATAAACCCCTTAGACTTCAATGAATTAGTAAGTGCTAGATCATTTATAGGTATATCAAAGCGAACTCGATCTTTTGGTTGAAATTCAAATCGTTCTAAAAAATTGTCCAACAGAAGGCAAAGTACTTCTTCTCTTTGCTTATCTTTATGAGGAACAAAAATTTCCCCAGAACAAAAACCTCCAGAATGTCTAAAAAAGCGAATAAAACCAGTCGGTAGATTTTCATCATTGACAGTATATAGCCATGAAGTAGATTGCGCAGGATTAAAATACTCAACCTCGTCTTCAATTGAAATATCATATCCCGCAGACTGATCCAGTAGATCTTTGAGAAGTAGTAAAGATTCAACGGTCCAATTTAAAATTTTCATATAGCTTATATATATTATTCTAAGAGTTCAGACAATTTCTAACTAATACTTCGTAATCGCCTAATTCTCATTAAGTCTTGCTCAACGATCCAAGAGCTCCAAATCTTGAGGCATGGCCTTGTTGATCTCATTTTGGGTGCTTGAGCAAAGAGATACGCAACAGTTAGTGCCTTACCATTACCTTTTAGGGCATTTGTTTCTTACAAATAATTCAGTTATTATTAAGAGTTCATGAATTGTGCTAGGAGATGTTGATGATTTCTTTCATTGGAGAGGTATTTCTGAGCTATCTATTAACTTTCCCTGGAGCATTTTTACAATGGCTTTTTTTTAGGAAAGGACGAAGTCTTAAGCAAATACATAAAGATGACCTTTACTTAAATTACGTGCTTGGTGGAATATTTTTAACACTCCTTGGTATTGGCATTTATTTTATTGCTGCTTAAGTTTCTAAAGCTTGCAGACCGCACAGATTTTCGATATCGGGCTACATTTTTTGGGGTCCTTGTCGTTTTTGGACTAAAAAACGAAGAATTAGAGTGAGCTGGGTCGTGTTTCAATCATTATTCATAAAAACGCATTTTCAAGGCATTGGACTGGCTAAACAATAACACCCTGTAAATATCGCCATAGTTTTAACTATTATTTTTTGAGTATGTAATCATGTAAAAAAACAAGTAACGACTGAACTCAATTTAAACTGGAGATCTTTATGAAAAAATTAATTTTAGCTGCAACTCTTGGACTGCTTTCTTTTTCTAGCTTTGCAATCGACTGTAGCAAGTCACTTGATACTATTGTGTCACTTTCGGGTTCTATTGGACAAGTAAAGGCTTATACCGAAAGAAATAATGCTGACATCCAAATCAACAAAGCATATTTGAAATTATTAGATGAGAACACTTCCGTAAATGAGATAGGTGGCAAAACGCGCGCTGAAATCGAACAACGAATTACAGAATCTACTCGCGCAAACGAAGATCTTAAAGATGAAAGTGCACAAGAATCATTATTAGCAATGACAAAATTGGTAAAAGAATCTTGTTTCTAAACCTAAAAAAGGTACGAAGACTGATTCGATAACTATATTAAATAACAACGGGCCTTGAATTTGGCCCGTTGTTATTTAAGTCTTAGCAAATGTAATCAATAAATATTTCGATGATCAGTAGAATTAAAGTGAGCCCTTCTGATCGGACACTTTTTAAAATGATTTCTTAACAACCATCTGGTCTTCTGGGACCATCAGATCTAGGGTCGCGCCCATCGGAACAGCTTTGTGCAGCTTCAACTCTGCTAGCAGGACCTTGATAGACGAACTTTACGCATTCCATATCTTCGACACCACGGCAAGCTTGAGCTGCTTCAACTCTGCTGGCAGGCCCTTGGTAAACGAATTTAACACATTCAAGGCTTCGTACACCTCGGCAGGCCGCTACCGCCTCTTCTCTTGAAGATGGTCCTTGATAAACGAATTCAACACAGCTGGAAACATCATTAACTCTTATACCAATTACACTACTAAGATAGAATTCGCTTTTATCAGCGAGACTCATAAGTTGTTGCTCTTTACTTAATTTGAGCAGATTTGCTTTTTGCTCGAAGTTAACTTTTGCGGCGAACATATCTTTTTGTAGATCGCTCGAAGCAAAAACTGATGCAGAGACAAGAACTAAGGCAAATAAAACAAACTTCATGATTCCCCCTTTGAGTTTAGTAAAATCACCATATAGACTTCGTTTAAAACAATAAATGGATATTTTGTTCTTAAAAGGATTACAAAAAAGTTATAAAAGGACAAAGTCGCGTGGTAGGTACATATGGCATTACAATACCGAAAGTGACTAATCCTTATATAGTCTCTTCATCGCTAGGAGTAGAGGCTTCTGCTGTAGGACAGTCTATTTTATAATCTTCTAGAATTTCTGCTTCCTCTGAACTATATTGAGTACAATATTTGGCAGTGTTTACTCTATTTGTAGTATCACATGATCCAATGGCCGCGAAACTGCTAACAGAAAAAATCGCTAGTGCAATTGTAAAAACAAATTTCATAAAAACTCCATAAACAATTATTGTTAGCGAACTTTACAAGCTCTAATCTTTTACTGTCAACTTGCAGGAAGTCTAACACATGGCAAACCTCATAATCAGGGCCAATTCTATCTTCTCAAATCCACTTTCTCCCTATAGAATTCTCCTCACTTAACTAAATTATAGGATCAGGACTTTATGAAGTTTTTAAATCAAGCGGCGATTGTTACTGGCGGAACACGTGGAATAGGTAAGGGAATTGCGGAGGCTTTTTTAAAAGAAGGGGCAACTGTTGTTGCTACTTATGCGGGAAATGATTTGGCCGCAATAAAATTTAAAGAAGACAATCATCTCTTTGGCGACAAGCTCATCGTTAAAAAATGTGATGTAAGAGATGAAGACGCCATTATAAAGTTTTTTTCAGAGTTAGAAATAATTTTACCTAAAATAGATATATTAATTAATAATTCGGGTATTAGAAAAGATCAATTAACGGCAACAATGTCACTGGCCGATTGGAATGATGTTATTAGTACAAATCTCACAGGTACTTTTTTAATGAGTAAACATGCAGTTTTGCAATTTATGAAAAATCGTTATGGGCGCATTGTAAATATGTCATCAATTGGTGGAAGTCTTGGTTTACCAGGTCAGGCCAATTATGCTGCTTCGAAGGCCGGGCAAATTGCCATTTCTAAAACACTTTCTAAAGAAGTTGCTAAGCGCGGGATCACTGTGAATAATATTTGTCCGGGGTTTATTGATACTGAACTTTTGGCCGATTTGCCCGAAGAACAAAGAAAAGAATATATGAAAGATGTTCCAATGAAGCGTTTTGGAAAAGTAGAAGAAGTTGCGGCCGCAGTTTTATTTTTAGCCAGCAAAGAAGCCAGTTATATAACTGGGGCCAGTCTTGAAATTACTGGAGGACTGTAGCAATGTTTCCAGAGATTAAAGATTTAATCCCTCAACGTGCGCCATTTTTATTTATTGATAAAATTACAGCTTTTGAAGATAAAAAAATTTCAACATCACTGGCATTAACCGGACAAGAAGATTTTTTTAAAGGTCATTTTCCTGGAAATCCCATTATGCCGGGAGTTCTTTTGCAAGAGGCCCTTTTCCAATCGGGTGCGGCCTTAATGGCCTTAAAAAATAAAGAGGGAAGTAGACTTGGTGTTGTGACTAGAGTGCAAAATGCAAAGTTTAAAAGTATGGTTCGCCCTGGTGATACTTTAGAAATGGAAGTTGAATTAACAGATAGTATTTCTAATGCTAGCTATATGAAAGGTTCCACTAGAGTTAATGGCAAAGTTGTTTTGGTTATTGAGTTTGCAGTTGCCAGTATTTAGATTTTAAAAATAAAGGATAAAGCTATGAGCTTTTTAGAACTAGAAAATAAAACATTTTTGATAACAGGTGTGGCCAATAAAAAATCGGTTGCTTATTTTTCGGCAAAAACTCTTGTTGATAATGGTGCCGATGTTATTTTTACAGTACAAAATTCAGATATTTTTGAAAAAGTATCTTTATTATTTCCTGGCAAAAAAATCTATCTTCTCGATGTGAAAAATGATGTTGCCATCACAGAATTTGGCAGAATGCTCAAGCACTCTGGTGTTATTTTACATGGTTTTTTACACTCCATTGCTTTTGCTAATTATTCTGAAGGTATGAAGCCATTTCACGAAACAAAACTTCAAGATTATCTCGAGGCCTCTACTATATCTTCATTCTCTTTAGTAGCACTTTCTAATGCGATTAAAGAGGTTCTAGATCCAAAAGCATCTGTGGTGACCATTTCAATTTCCAGCACCCGTGCAACCAATTATGGCTATATGGGGCCTATTAAAGCTTCGCTTGATGCCAGTGTTGCTTTTTTAGCAAAATCTTTTTCAAGTTCAAGTTCAGTTCGCTTCAATGCTGTTTGCTCAGGACCTCTAAAGACAAGTGCTTCAGCAGGAATCCCTGGTTATATCGAAAATTATCTTTATGCCGAACAACTCACCATGAGAAAAGAGGCCTTGAACACGGCAGAAGTTGCCAATACAGTTGTATTTCTTTTGAGTCCTCGTTCAAGTGGAATTAATGCCAGTGGTGTTTTAGTAGATGCAGGTATGAGTGCTAATTATTTTGATGAGTCAGTAGTTGCGGCCTATTCAAAACAGTCTTAGGTTAATTTTCTTAAAATAACTACAACTGTGATTAGATAAAGCACAATAGCGCCGAAAATCATCGAAAGAAAAACTTCTCCCTCATGAGTCTTAGAGTTTTGTGATTCTCTATAGAACGCACCAACAGTGGCCAATTCACTATTGATGGAATTATCTTTGTTAAAAAGCGATATTTGATCATCAATATCTTTAGTTTTTTTCAATATAGTTTCAATATTATTGCTAAATTTTAATATAATTGGATTGGGGGAATTGGCAAAGCTAAGTATTTGAGAAAGAATTTTTTTATCTTCTAATAAGCGCAATTCATTTTCTCTGCTTGCAGAGGAGACATAATAGAGTGAATCCAACATACATTCACGATAGAAATCTTTATTATCCACTGAAAATTTTATTTTGTTTTTCATTAACTCGTTATAGCTCGGGGCCAATGTATCAATCGCTTTTTTTAATTCTCTCAATGATGATTGAAAAATTGTAATGTCAGCAATCTTTTTGTCAAAATAGCTTTGTATTTTAACAATTGAAGCACTTAATTCAGGTGTACTTTTA
This sequence comes from Bacteriovorax sp., assembly GCA_030654205.1. GTDB lineage: Bacteria > Bdellovibrionota > Bacteriovoracia > Bacteriovoracales > Bacteriovoracaceae > Bacteriovorax. The sequence continues at coordinate 564 of JAURXW010000370.1, read as the reverse complement.
TTGACATCAGTAACAATGTTTAACAATTCTTTAATACGAGTTATCTCGGTATCAAGAGGAGTGACATCAGAATTTAAATTTAATCTCAACATAGAAGCAGTGGCATTGGCATGGAGATCGGCACTGTGAAGATCTTCAAAATCGATTTTTCCACCCTGACCAATTGAATCCAGCAGAAATAAATTCTTATAAAATAGCAGGCCACTACTAATAGTAAGCAGCAGGATAGATAAGAGTAAAATAATGAGCCTGAATCCTTTCATGGTTAGTATTCTAGCAGCTTGGGAGGCATTGAGGAATATTTCTGGCACTTTTTAAGCATTGTTTTGCCTGCAACTATGCCTAACTCAAATGGTCAAGTTTTGCCTTTGGAAAGCCGATGAGTCTGTCATAATGGCGCTAGAGGCAAGTTAGTATGAGTAATAAATTTATTAAATTTTTCATAGTAATGATTCTAATTTTTAAATTAGGGCCTTGTGACTTAGCTTTTTCAGCTGATTTTAATTATCTTAGCGTTGTAAGTCCCTTTGAAACTAAAAACAATCTTTACCAACAAATTTTTGA
>JAURXW010000362.1 GCA_030654205.1 Bacteriovorax sp. | reverse complement strand
CATTAGTTACCACATCAAGAGAGTAGCCACTTGATGTTAAGGCCGAGGCTAAAAGCATTATTAAAATTTTTTTCATTTACAACTCCCATGCATCATTCAAAAAGATAGTGCTAATTTAGCACGGTCTTGGAATTATCTGTCTTTGTTGTGAGTTACTATGTAAATTTTATCCTTAAAAGGTCCCTTTTAGCTCATTTTAGGGTAATTGGTATTCATGGCAATATTCAAAAACATTTCATCTCAAAATATCAGTTTTGCTGACAAATTCAGTAAGTTAAAAATGAGATTTCTGTTGGTCTTCTGGCTTGTACTGTCTATTTTTATAATCAATCTTACATCTTCTTTGATCTATACTCTATATTCAATCACTAAAATCCAAGATAGTTACTATTCTATCACTATTAAAAATGATGAGGTTTTTTATTCAAGAACTTTGTCAATTCCGCCAGGTTGGCTTGTTCTTTCAAAAATTTCCAAGCGCCTCCAGCAAGCAATTATTGTAAGTGAAGATGGATTATTTTATCTACACGCAGGATACGATTTAGAGCAATTAAGGGGTGCACTTAAAGATTCTTTTGTTTTAAAGAAAAAAATGAGGGGTGCTTCAACTATTACACAACAATTGGCAAAAAATTTATTCTTGAGCAGAGATAAAACTTTTGGTCGCAAAGGCCAGGAATTGATCCTGTCGATTATGATTGAAAAATATGCTGATAAACAAAAGATTCTAGAAAGTTATTTAAATATTATTGAATATGGCAAAAATCTATATGGTATTGATCAGGCGGCGCACTTTTATTTCAATAAAAATGCTCTTAACTTAACAGCTCGTGAATCAGCATTCATTGCTATGCTTTTGCCGAGTCCTGTAAAATATGCCAAATCTTTTCAAAAAAAATCTCTCACAGCATTTGCTAAAAGAATAATTGATTCTATACTTCTGAAAATGCGTCAGGCCGGGTATATTTCAGAAAGTGAGTATCAAGAACAATTGGTCTCTCGCTTTTCTTGGGAAAAGACTAATAACGAACCAAGTACCGAAATCTTCGCGGAAGAATCAGGTAATGAATTTGAATTAATCGAAGGAGAATAAGAATGCCTACTATAACTAAATTGCGTGTTTTAATTTCTGAGACATTTGATCCTTGGTTTAATATTGCTACCGAAAATTGGATTTTTCGAGACATGCTAGATCCTATAGAACTGGAAGAAACCAAAATATTATTTCTCTGGCGAAACGATTTTACCGTTGTCATCGGGCGTTTTCAAAATCCATGGACCGAATGTAATACTGCCAAAATGGAAGAAGATAATATTTTATTGGCCAGGCGCCAAAGTGGTGGGGGAGCTGTCTTTCACGATTTGGGTAACACTAATTTTACTTTTTTATCTAGCAAAAATAGTTTCGACAAAGCGGCCAATAATAAAATTATAACTTCGGCCATTAATTCTTTTGGACTTAATAGCTTTGCCTCTGGTCGAAATGATCTTTTGGTAGATACACAAGATGGTGAAAAAAAATTTTCCGGAAGTGCTTTTAAAGAAACAAAAGACCGCTCTTTTCACCACGGGACACTTCTTATTAATGCCGATATGAATAAGTTGGGGCAATACCTAAACCCCGACAAAAAAAAGCTTGAATCTAAGGGAATCACTTCAGTGCGTGCACGGGTAATCAATTTACAAGAGGTATGCCCAGAAATAACTCATCAATTATTATGTGATCGAATTATTTCGGAATTTTTTAATTATTATGAAAGTGAATGTGAAATTGAAATCCTAGATCATAAATATTTGCAAACCCTACCAAAATTACAAGAACATTATTTAAAAATGAGTAATTGGGATTGGCGTTTTGGCGAGGCACCAAAATTTAATCATCAAATGTCCGAGCGTTTCACTTGGGGGAGTATGGATGTTCACTTAGACGTTCATAAAGCAATTGTTGAAAAGGCGCAGATTTTTTCTGATTCACTTCACCCTGAAATGATTGAACTACTGATGGCCTCTTTAGAAAATATTTCTTATACTAAGGAATCATTTACTAAGGCCATTGCTAAAGTTAAGGTCGAATTGCCGATGATATCTGATTATCTTCTTGAATTTGAAACTTGGATTTTAAAAGAAATCAGTTAAAAAACATAAATTTTAATAAAATGAGAAACATGAAGTTTCAAGCTCACGCAAAATTTATTTGGAAAACTTATCTCCGCGATCGATGGGTTATTTATTCGTGGGGTGCTTTTTCAGTACTTTTGACTAACCTCATGCAAGTGCTTGCCCCCAAAAATATTGGTTGGATCGTAGACTTCATGACCAAGCGTCCAGTTCCTAAATTTTTAACTGGGGCCAATGATCACCAAACTTTTTTTTACCTCTTTTTAGTTTTGGCCATTTCACGACTATTGATTAATGTTTTTCGTTTTATGTGGAGAATTACTCTTGGAAGGCAAACACATTATGCTTGTGGAATGCTTAGAAGAGAAGTTTGGCAGCACGCACGTTATTTTAAAAAAAATGATTTAGATCGAAAATTTACGAAAGGTGTATTGATGAATTCTCAAGCATCAGATACCAATAGCGCTCGTTTTGTTTTTGGTTTTACACTCGTTGCAATTATAGATGTTCTTTTTCTAGGTATTTTTACTTTTTTTGCCATGGCCACTATTCATTTGGCAATGGCAATACTTTCTTTTGTAGTTCTTTTATTTGTCCCAATTTTTGTACGTAAACTCTCAAGCCGCGAAGTTGAACAATACCGTATGATTCAGGATACTCTTTCAAATTTCAACGATCTTTCCTCTCAAGCAGTTTCGACAATCAAGCTTCAGCGTCTTACTCAAACAGGTCCTTTTTGGGAGCGCCGGTTGAGGCTTATTGCCGAAAATCACCGGACACAAAAATTAAAAGGAATTAATCTTTCGCTTTTATACATTCCAGTTATGGGTGTTGCCTCTATTATTTCATATATAGTTCTCTTTGCTATGGGCATCACTTTTACTTTTAATGGAAAAATGTCTGTAGGTGAATTTATTTCAATGCAAGGTTTGATTTTTTTATTACATGATCCTTTGATGTCTTTGGGGTTTATTGTTTCTGAATGGAAAAAAGGTTTTACAGCTTTGGAGCGCTTGTCTGAAATTTATCTTCAAGAAAAAGATCAGAATCTTTTAACTAATGGTGAAGATATCAATGATGACACCTTTGAAGACAGCAACGCCATTGTTTTAGATGTCCAAGACCTAAGTTTTCAATTTGTTGAATCAACTCCACTTTTTTCTCATCTGAATTTTAAGTTAAAAAAAGGCGATCGCCTTGGAATTACCGGTCCAATTGGAGCAGGGAAAAGTACACTACTATCAATTTTAACCGGATTAAATCGCGATGTGAGTGTAGGTAAAATTTCATTTTGTGGAAAACCTTTTTCAGCCTATTCACATGAAAATCTTAGAAATTATATAGGACTGGTTGCCCAAAAACCTTTTTTATTTGCCGATTCAATTCGGGTGAATGTGGCAATGAATGGCGAAATGTCTGATGATGAAGTTTGGCAATACCTCGATCTTGCGGGTCTTAAAGACGATGTCTTGAATTTTCCTAATAAATTAGAAACGCAACTTGGCGAGTGGGGAATTAATCTCTCTGGAGGCCAGAAACAGCGTCTAACTTTGGCGCGAGCACTTGCTAAAAAGCCGCAATTGTTATTTTTAGACGATTGTTTAAGTGCAGTAGATACTATAACGGAAGAAAAAATTCTAAAAAATCTAGATTCACATTTAAAAGATGTTACTCTCGTTTGGGTTGCTCATCGCAAATCGACACTTAAATATTGTAATCAAACTTTCGAATTGAAACCAATGATGGATCATTTGCAATGAAGAGTTTTAAAATAAAAAAAAACTTAAAGCCTTTAGGTCTAAATAGCGCTCAGACGAAAAGTACCTATTTATTAGCTGATGATCAAGATGAGTCACGCTTGCACGAAAAAGGTCTCGGTGATTTAAAATCATTTCAAACACTTTTTGAATATGCCAAACCATTTCGTTGGAAAATTATCAGAGCACTTTTTCTTATCTTTTTGAGTTCACTCCTTGCAATTTATACTGCGAAACTTATGGGAGATCTTTTAGAGGGACTAATTGCAAAAGATTTAAAAGCTTCTATTTATTACGCTATTTTTATTATTGGACTTGAAGTAGGTAGTGTTTATTTTATCTGGCATGGACGAAAACTTTTAGCTGATAGTGCTTCTAAAGTTATATTCGTAGTAAGAGGTCATCTTTTTAGAAAGCTTCAAGAATTGCCTTTGCAATATTATGACCGCCAGCCTCAAGGAAGAATTGTCACAAGAATAACTCATGATGTAGAAGGAATCGAAGAATTTTTTACTTCTAGTTTAGGTAATTTAGTTTCAGCTAGCATGATGACCATTTTAGCAGTTATCGCCATGATAATTTCAAATACTCGCTTAGGTCTTTTGATGACCGTCGCAATTTTACCTTCTTTGGTTTTGATGTTTAAAACGAAAGATTTTTTAAAAAATTCCAACCGTAGAGTTTCTAAATTTTCTTCGGCCATTAATGCTAAACTTTCTGAATATTTAAATGGGTTGGACGTGATTCGAAGTTTTGGTTTAGAGAAATGGACAATGGATAAATTTGATCAGAGTGTTGATGATTATCTCTATGCTCAATTGCGTGGAAATTTATTATTTGCCTGGAGTATGCCGCTTGTTTCTTTTTGTGCCACCATTCCATTGATTGGTCTTGTTTGGTATGGAGGGCTTGGAGTCATTAACGGTGTTTTTAGTGTTGGGCTATTCATTTCATTTATACGTTATTATGAACGCTTTTTTAACCCAATGATGCTTCTTTCCCGAGAGATTCACGTGGTACAGCAGGCCTTTACCAGCACAGAAAGAGTGATGAGTTTTTTAAATGAAGATGATGAAGAAAAAGTCTTGATCAATAATGGTAAAATGACCCTAACTCATCTGGAAGGAGATATTAAATTCGAAAACGTTTACATGCATTATAACAATGAAGGTGAATGGATTTTAAAGGATTTAAATTTTCATATTAAAGCGGGGGAAAAAATAGGTTTTGTTGGAAAAACGGGCTGTGGCAAAAGCTCAACTGTTTCTCTGCTTTCTCGCCTTTATGAATTTCAATTAGGTGAAGTCAGAATTGATGATATTCCTATTCGAAGTTTCGATCGTCATGCACTTCGAGATCAAATTGGTTTTGTTTCCCAGGATGCTATTATTTTTAAGGGAACTCTTCGGGAGAATCTTTCTTCTACTGATCAATTAAGTGATCAGCAATTAATTGATGCTGCTAAAACCACAGGTCTTGTTAAGGCCCTTTCTAAAGAAGGCTTTAATCTGGATATGGGTGTATTAGAGAGCGGGACTAATTTAAGTGTAGGGCAAAGACAATTGGTAAGTTTAACAAGAGTTTTGCTTAAAAATCCTTCGATACTTATTCTGGATGAGGCCACGGCCAATATAGATCCTTATTATGAGGAAATTATTCACGAGGCCGTGATGAATATGATGAGTGAGCGGACTTGTTTAATTATCGCTCACAGACTAGAGACTCTTAAGCAATGTGATCGGGTCTTTGTTTTTAATCAAGGAGAACTAGTCGAGCAGGGTCCACTTGAGGAGCTGTTGGCCCAAGGGAGTTATTTTTATAATCTTCACCATGCTCAGGCGGTTCACTAGATTCCTTTATAATTTTTTATAATTCCTTGGCATACACAAAAGCACGTTTTCTGATTGTGGCCATAATATCTTCCGAATTTTTGGAATCAGTCTTAGAGGCTTCTTTAGTTTTGGTCTTAGATTTTTCTGCATACATGCCTATGATGGCCTTTCCCAGGGCAAGTCCAAGCTTAGGAGGAACGGCGTTTCCGATTTGTTTCCATTGAGCAGAAAGCGTTCCTTGGAAAATAAAATCGTTTGGAAAACTTTGCAAAGCTGCAGCTTCGCGCTGAGTGAGGTAACGATTTTCAACCGGATGAAAGTAATTATGTCTATGGGTCATGATGGTAGGGCTTGGTTTTTTACGATCAAGTCTTTGGTACTTTGTTTGTCTAAAACGATTTTCGCGAATATTTGTCCAATCCACATTCATTTGTAATTTCTTTGGTAGATAGGCCACTTCATCGGCTTCATAACGTATTCCTTTTCCCTCAGGGATAAGGTTTATTCTATCGCGATCGAGTTTTGATTTAATAGCGGCCAATTCTATATCGTGATTATATGTTTTACCATTGGGTGCTTTGAGATTTTTAAGAGCATGGCCAACTGTTAAAATATTTTCGGTATCAGGCTTTGGAAAAGTGATCGTAGAATTAAGCCTTGAACCAATAATTATAGTTCGTCTTCGGCGCTCTGGTACATTGTAAAACTCACTCGACATAACTTGAACGTCAAGAGAGTAGCCCATTTTGGCAAAGAGCTTAAAGATGGCCTTAAGAGTCTTTTCATTTTTTTTTGCAATTAAGCCTGTAACATTTTCGATAATTACATAATAAGGATTTGTTATTTTTACTAAGCGAATAAATTCTCTAAAAAGAGAATTTCGAAGATCGTTTGGATCTCCGATACCGACAGTTGAAAAGCCTTGGCAAGGTGGGCCACCAACAACTGCATGAACTGGTTGGTGATTAATTAATTCTTTTAATTTTTTTTCACTTAAATCTTTTACAGAGCCACAAAAAGTGTTGGCAAAATGATGGTTGGCCTTAAAGGTTTCAATGGCGTTTTTATCCATGTCGATACCTAAAAGACATTTCATCCCTGCCAATTCAAGCCCACAAGAAAGGCCGCCGGCCCCAGAGAACACATCGATAAAATTTAGTTGTGATTTATTTTTTGTCATAGTTAACACCATTATCTAGATGTAAGAGCTATTTTGTCAATTATTATGAGTTTTTAAGCAGCGGATTTTTTAACTGGTATTGATTTTGGAAGATGGAAAATTAATTCATTATCCAGGGTCTTTTCATCAAGAGATTCTGCTGCTGGAGCAAAAAATTGATTTCTTTCTTCATTCCAGGCCCAATTTTTATTAATTTTTAGTGTGCTGAAACTATAATCTTGTTCTCTTTTAACGTGTTGATGAACATGAGGCATCCAAATATTAATTTCAGTGGAAAAAATAAAAACATTTTGCTTAAAACGCTCGATATTGTCTTTTAAGCTGCTAATAAAAAGAGCCAAACATTCTTCATCTAGGTCTTTTTCTGGGGCCTCGAGAAAAATAAATTGCCCTTCATAAATTAGGGATTTGATTAATGAACTAACTTTTCTCATCTGCGCATCAGTATGTGTTGGAAGTTCGTGAGGTACACCGATTTTTTTATATAATTTTTCTAAATCAGGATTTGGTCTGGCCTTTAAAAATTCTTGAAATTGAAATTCTCGAGCGGCCGTTAAGGAATCTGGACTAAAATCCATTAAAATATTTTCATTAAGGGTAAGTTCTGGAATCAGCCCGTCACCTCTGCCTACATAGGAGAATTTGTAGGGAAGATTGACTCGATTGTATTTTAAAAATGATAAAAACTCATTGAGCTTAGAAAAATTATTTTCTTGCTCATTATCGGTAAATAAATATATTTCGAAGGTTTCTTCGAAGTTTACTTTTGTCATCATAGACGTATCGTCAATTTTCTGGACAATCTTGAGGACCAAATTACTGAATTAAATGGTCGGGAATACCAAT
>JAURXW010000358.1 GCA_030654205.1 Bacteriovorax sp. | reverse complement strand
GAGGTAATGAATATCGCCAATGCTTGCACCAAAGTTATGGAAGAAATTAGTAAGGAAGCGCCGGGATTTAAATCACTTTTAAAAATTTTAAATAGCAATAAAAATGGGCACATTTATTCACATTCTATTCTGGCTTCATTTATTTCAAATCATATTATTAAAAAAGTATCATGGGGTGGAGAAGGTCATTTAGAAAAAATAAATTTCGTTCTTTTTTTTCACGATATCATGCTTGCGCCTATTTATCTTAATCACCCTACTTTAAAATTTGAGGAAGATTTACTTTTTTGTGACGAACTCAATGATAAAGAAAAAGAAATTGTTCTTAATCACGCCCGATTGGCAGCTGAGCTAGTTATTACTTATCGCAGGGCCCCTATGGGGGCCGACTTATTGATTAAACAGCATCACGGGATGACTAATGGAATAGGTTTTGCTATTGAATTTAAGGACGATATATCACCACTCACAAAAATTGTATTAGTAGCTGAAGCCTTTATTGACGAATATTTAAAAGGTAAAAATGATGATCCTAAATATCAAATTGATTTAAAGGTTATTTTGCCAATGCTCAATGATAAATTTAGAAAGAATACTTATAAAAAAATTATTGAAACTCTAGATTCATTAAAACTCTAAAAAATTAATTTGTTCGTTTGAGTGATTTTTCAAGGGCCTTAAGAGGGTCTTTGAAATTACCAGTATGATAAATTCGTTTCATACTCGCCATAATTTCTTTGTATGTTGTTGGTGTTTTTTTAGTGCCAGCAATTCTTGAAACAAAATTACTTGCTAGAATAAAAATACAAGAAATAGTGGTCAGTCCTGAAGAGTTGAGCCCTTTGGGAAATCCATCACCTGTTGGATGTTCATGTTGCTCACTTAAAATAAAATCTACATCAGAAAAACCATTAAAATAGGTTGCGATCAGGGCGGCTTGCTGGGGATGATTTTTAAATTCTAACTGCTCTTCTTCAGTATAATTTTTTAAATTGGGATCATTGAGCGAGCGAATTTTAATCATCTCATCATTGGTTAAACTAATATCTTGAAGGATGGATGCAAGAAGCAGTTTATCTCGAGACATATCGGCACTCCAACCCATATAATAAAGAATACTCTCACAAAGATAAGCTGTTGCCAGACTATGTTCTGCAAATGTTAGGTTTGGGTTTTCAGTAAGATGATCTAAAAGTTCAGTCATGCTTTCCTGCGATTTTACGACTTCTCTCGCAGTTCCGATAAAATAATGGGTCAATTTGATAATGTCATCAGAAACACTTACTGTTTTTATGAATTGATGAATAAAAAAAATTGTTTTTAAATGGAGAACAACATACTTTTTCCGATCACCTAATTTAGCTTCATAAATTTTAAGTAGATTTTTTATAGAAGTATCGAGAAATTTTAAATGCTCATCTTTTCTCAGGTGTAAAAATTTTATATTTTTGCGCGAATAGTTTTGAATGAGTTGATGTGTGTACGTTTTGTTTTTAGCAATTACTTTTCCAAACTTGGTAGATGTTAACTCTAAATAGACATCATAAGGCAATTGTTCAAAAAGATAAAAGTTGCGAAGTCGCATTTTATGCAAGTCATCTCGAGAAAATTCAATTATTGATTCTTCAAATTCTTCTTTTTTGACCCACTCAATAGATCCACTAACTGATTTTTTAAAGTCGTCTGGAATGAGTGGTGTTTCAATGACAAAATTCATTAGAGGTTTTTGTAAAATTGCACTGGTGATATAGGACTTTACCGAATTTGGAGAACCAATAAAAATAAACGGCCTTTGGCCCAAAACTTCATTGATTGATTCATAGAGCTCATTGACAGTAATACTTTTATTATCGATGGCCACAACCACGAAAGCAAACGGGCCATCAGTTGTCATAAGCTCCATTAAGTCTGCTGACTCACTTGGCTCGACCATTTGAACTTTGGGAAAGCTATTGCCCATTAAGCGCTTAATGGTGGTATTGATTTCAATATCGTGTCCAATGAACAAAACTTTCAATTGTATCTCTTGTGATAATAAATTTAGAATTAATGCGAGCCTAATAATTCTATCCTAAAAAGCTAATTTCCGGCTTTTTTTAGTATTTTTACTAGAAAAATCATGACTTGTACGGTTGAATAAACTGGCCTAAACCCAAGGAACAAGCAATGAAAATGGACATCGCTCGCGGTCTTATTGAAAACAGATGTATACAGCTATCCCCACAAAATCCCTTTACCTACGCCTCTGGACTAAAGGGCCCAATCTATTGTGATAATCGCCTTGTGCTCTCTCATGTTTTTTTCAGGGAAAAAATCATCGAGGCTTTTTTGGAAACAATTAATAAACATTCTTTAAATTTTGATTTAATAGGTGGCATCGCTACTGCAGGGATTCCTCATGCTGCTTTTATTGCGGACCGATTAAAGCTCCCCATGATTTATATACGCCCAAAAGCAAAAGAGCATGGAGCAAAAAATCAAGTGGAAGGAGACTACCTCCCAAATCAGTCTGTTATTCTAGTGGAAGATTTAGTTAATCAAGGTGCAAGCTTAGCAGATGCGATGAAGGGGATTCATGAGGCAAAGTTAATTTCTAATCAATGTCTATGCATTGTCGATTATCAAACTTTAACTTCTGAGAAGCGACTAAAAGAGTTGTCCATCACACTTTATTCCCTAACTGACTTTGAGCATTTGGTAGAGGCCGCTACTGAATTAAAATTTATTGATTCAGATGGAAAAAAACTCTTAATGGATTGGCACGCTGATCCGAAAGAGTGGTCTAAGTTATTTTAGAAATTTCTCATGGACAGTGAATTTGTTGCGCTGTAATTTTAAGATAATTTAGTAATTGTTTATTTTTACCATTCCATTGGAGGATTATATGTCTCTTAAAGCAAAAATCGAAGTAGACGGCAAAGTTTTTGAGTTCCCAGTCTTAGAAGGATCCGAAAAAGAAAAAGCAATCGACATTGGTAAACTGCGAGCAGAATCTGGATATATTACAATAGATCACGGATTTATGAATACTGGCTCTTGTGCTTCAGGAATTACTTTTCTTGATGGTGAGTTAGGAATTTTGCGCTATAGAGGATATCCAATCGAGCAATTGGCAGAAAAATCTAGCTTTATCGAAGTCTCTTATTTATTAGTTTACGGAGAACTTCCAACAGCTGATCAATTAAAATCATTTTCACAAAAAATTGCAGATAATTCTAAGTTGCCAGAAGGGGCAGGAAAGATCATAGATGCTTTTCCAAAAGATGCACATCCAATGGCCGTTGCTTCTGCAACGTCAGTGGCACTCTCTGCTTTTCATCACAAATACACATCGGCCAATCCAAGTGCTGCTGAAAAAGAAGAAGTTATTGCATTGATGCTTGGGCAATTTAAATCAATTGCAGCACATCAATACCGACGTTCACAAGGATTAGAGCCTATTGCCTCAAATCCTGCACTTTCATATTGCGAAGATTTTATGTCAATGATGTTTGGTGGAAAAGTTAATGCTGAAGTTGCGAAAGCTTTGGATATTTTATTAATTCTTCATGCAGATCATGAGCAAAACTGTTCAACTTCAACTGTTAGAGTTGTCGGTTCGTCGAATGCTAATGTTTTTGCTTCAATCTCTGCAGGAATTGATGCCCTTTGGGGACCTTTGCATGGAGGGGCCAACCAAGAAGTTTTAGAAATGCTCGCTGAAATTAAAAAAGCGGGTGGGGATCATAAAAAAGCCCTAGAGCGTGCAAAAGATAAAAATGATGATTTTAAACTAATGGGCTTTGGTCATAGAGTTTATAAAAACTTTGATCCACGAGCAAAAATTATTAAAAAAGCTTGTGATTCTATTCTTACCCAGCTTGGTGTTAAAGATGAACTTTTAGATATTGCAAAAGGATTAGAACAAGAAGCTTTGGCCGATGATTATTTTAAATCACGTAACCTTTATCCAAATGTAGATTTTTATTCTGGAATTATTTACCGCGCACTTGGAATCCCAACTAATATGTTTACCGTAATGTTTGCACTGGGAAGAATGCCTGGATGGCTATCACAATGGAAAGAAATGAGAGAAACAAAAGAAACTAAAATCTCACGTCCTCGCCAAGTTTACGTAGGTTCTCCAGTTCGTGAATACACCGCAATCAATAAAAGATAAAATATGACCAAAAAAAATGATGAATCTATTGGGGCCTTCGGGCCCTTCTCTTTATCCCTCGAACAAATAAAACCTCATTTATTAGTTAATATTTCTGAACCAGAAATGGTTAAACTGATAATTGAAATGTCAGCTAAATTTACCAAAAAACGCGACCAAATGAGCGATTACGTTTTAGAACATCGCCATGTGAGTGCTTACGCTGCATTTTATTTACCAACAAATATTCCCAAGCTTCATTTTTTATTATCAAAACTTCCAAGCGAAGTCTTAGAAGATTTTAAAAATAGACCATTTATTGATATTGGTACCGGTCCTGGAACTTTTGCACTTGGATGGAAGATGTTGCTGAAGATTTCCTCTCATGTGGAAATGATTGGAGTTGACTCGGCTCAAATCATGCTAGATCAAGCAACTAAAATAATGAATGGATTTTTCCCTAAGGATAAATTTCTGGCCGTTAGAAAATTTGATGAACAAAAATCAAACAGCATTTTATTTTTCGGCCATTCAATCAACGAAATGGGAGTAGACAAGGCCCAGAGTCATATTATGACAATAGATCCAGAATACGTTATGTGGATAGAGCCCGGAACCAGTGAGATTTTTCCAGAATTAATTAAACTTCGTGACGTAATGCTCGATCATTACGATGTTTTATATCCATGTCCAGGAAATGCTGCCTGCCCAAGCCAGTGGTGCCATCAGGTACTGCGTACCACTCACGAGCCAAGTATTGAGCGTCTTTCGCAATTAGTAAGTCTTGATAGAAAAATTCTTCCAATGACAGCTCATGTGTACCGAC
>JAURXW010000357.1 GCA_030654205.1 Bacteriovorax sp. | reverse complement strand
CAGCTGCAATGGGTTGTGAAGGAATTCTAATTTCTTCTGTAATCTGAACTGGTAGAAGTTTTTCTTTCAATTGATTTTTCTTAAGAGACTCCCGTTCCATTACTAATTTATTTTTCATATCATCAAAATGATTTTGATCATCAGTGATTTTATTATTAGAGGTTGCGATATTAGCAGTTAGTTCTTTTTTTCTTTGCTCCAACTCACTCATTATACTAAGAAGTTCTTTTTCCGTTTTCATTGAATCTTCAAGTCTCTGATATAGTCTTTCGACGTCATCTTGAACTGCTTTATTTGTTTTCATCATCCCATCTAGGTCTAAAAGTCTTCTTTGAAGATTTTCCACTAAAATTTTTCGGGATAACAAATCAGATGAACTCTCGGCTTTTTCTAATTTATTTAATAAAACACCCATTAGGATCATTTTTGTTTCATTATAATTTTTTTTGAGACTTTGGTTATCTAGGTCTGCATTTTTTCTAGCACTACTTAGACTCTCTTCAATTTTGGATCTTTCGGCGGCCAGACGCAGATATTTTTTATTCTGCATTCCAAGGTTAATTTCGACATTGCTGACTTCTTTATTCATTTCTTGAATTAATTTATTTTGATTTAAAAGTTTTTTCTTCATCTCAAAAACATTAATTTTATCACTACTTTCTATTGCAGCAGAAAGCACTAAGGGAAAAGTTAAAAATAAAATCAAAGTTAAAAATTTTGAATTCATAAATATCAATGGTTCTCCCATAGATATTTTTTACTATGTAAAAGGATTCCCATGATAAAAATAATCAGGGCAGCTGTCAGGTTAAGTAATTGAGGCATTCCCAACACAAAAGTTGAAGCAACAGATAATATAAAAATAAGGCTTAATCCAAAACTGGCAACCTTAACACCTACTTTTCTTTTGCGTTGATAGCTTTCAAGTAAATAAGAAGCCTCGGCAATTTTAACTCTTACGGATAAAAGAGAAATCATCCAAAAAAGAAAAATGATAAACAGGTAGAGTGAATATCCCCAAGATTTAATAACTCCGATAAATTGGTTTCTCTTATCAAGAGATTGATCATTTACCTTGATTGTCCCAAGCGTAATATTCCCTTCGCCCACTAAATGAGTTAAGTAATCTCGAATTAAATCCTGTGCTCGTGGTTTAAGATCCTTAGCATATATAACTTTTAGGCCGGCATAATTTAAATCTAGTGTTGCTTGATTCAAAGTCACCTGAAGAGAGCCTAAAATACCTTTTACTTCGTCTTTTATTTGAGACTCTGATAATACTTCAACTTTAAAAACACCTGGCAAAACGGCCATCTGGCGAGCTACATTTTGGTAAGATTCACTAGATGCTATAAGTGCATAAAAATATGATCCCGCTTTGTTTTCAGGAATCATTTTTAAAAATTGATCTTCAAGAAAAGTTTTTTGTCCGATAGAAAAAACTAATAAAATTGAAAAGAAAAAAAGGAAAAAACCTCTCAATGGCGATTTAAAAAGGATTTTAAAAAATTGTATTAGATAAAACATGCATGCCCCGAGTACACTAGACGTCCGTTATCTAGATGAATAATTCGGCCCGAGAAACTCTTACAAAGTTCTTTATTATGTGTGGCCCACACTACAGTCAATCCGCGTTTAGCATTATAGAGATTGAATACATCAAATAAGCGTCTTGCATTTTCTGTATCTAGTGAACTAGTAGGTTCATCTGCAATTAAAACATCTGGTCTAGTTAGCAAAGAACGAATGATTGCAATTTTTTGCTGAAGCCCACCATTGGCCTGGTTAATTTTAAGATGCAAACGATCTTTGATTCCAAGAATTCTTGTTAATTCGTGCATGTCTTGAACAAACTCAGCTTTGTCTTTATAGATAGAAGAATCATAAGCAAACATTAAATTTTCTTCACAAGTATATTTACCCATTAAACGCAAATCTTGAAAGACATTTGAAATATAAAGATGTTTTTTGCCTGAGAAAAAACTTGGACGAATTATTTTACCGGACGTTGGCTCTTGAATGCCTGACAATAATTTTAAAAGAGTTGTTTTACCGGCACCAGAAGCACCAGTCACAAATATAATTTCTCCACGCTCAATTGTTAATTGAATATTTTTAAGCGCACGAAGATCGTTAAACTCCACTGAGACATCTTCACAATAAAAAATTGGACCTGTAGGCCCACTCGGTCCTTTGCTCATTTTTTTATTAAGCGTGCCAGATTGATTTAACATAATGACTATATCTCCAAAGTCTAATAAACAGATCATCCTGATCTATACAGGGCTTTGCCCTACCCTAAAATTTTAGCTTATATTTATATTTTTAGGTAGGGTTTCTAAGTACCCGAGAACTTTATTCAGGTTTTTTCTTTAATCCTAGCTAAAACTGCCTTCAATGACTCCTTCTGACAAAAGAAGCTCGTAGGCTGAAGTTGAACAATAAACATTGGGGATAAAATTATTACTATTAAATAGTTTAGAAATCAGTGAGTTTTCAACTTCACCCAAGAGTAATATTTCCCCATTTTCCATAACAATTTTAACAGGATCCCGATCCAAAAGCACATTTCCAAGTTGGGCCGATGAGTTTTTGGCCACATTCTTTGGTGATTTTACAAACATAATAGCTTTTTTGGGGATATCGTAAATCATCCAATCGGCCGGACCACCTTTCTTTTTTAAAAATTCTTCGATTTCTTGAGCCTTTTGAGTTGCCCGTTTTGAATATTTTTCTAGGGCCTGGGGATCATCCTGTGATAAAAGACGCGATTTAAACTCTTCACAACGAATGGCCTTTCCGCCAGTCGCTAGAAGAATTGTTTTGGCCATATCTTTTATTTTTGGGCTTTTATCAAGATCGCCATTTAATAAATGCTTATGAACTAATCCCATAAAATAATTGTCATTGAATCCATAAAATTTCATAGGGTCTTTTTCAATCATTTCCAAGAGCTCGCTGTATCGATAAATATAACCTTTCTCTAAAAAATAATGGCAAATTGTTTCTGCAATTGCATCAAACTTTGCTCCTCGAGGAGAACGAATAACTTGTGAGTACCAAGCAAATCTTGAAGTTAAAAAATCCTCAACACAATGTAGAGCATTGTGGCGAATGGTTAATATATCGTGATTGTCTACGCGCTTGACTTGAAAATGATAAAGTAAATAATCACGGTCATAAGACCCATACTTTAAACCAGTATAGTGAGCATCTCTTAAAAGATAATCCATTCGATCACAATCAACTTCAGAATGTAGTATTTGATTGGCCAAAATAGATTCATCAACACCTTTAACTAGATCTGAAATACGTTGAGGACTAATTCCATATTTTTTCAAAATATAAGATATCCCACCTTCATAATCGGTATTTTTGATAATGAATGAGCCTAAGTTTTCATGGTCATCTGGTAGCCCTTTACCGCCCTTGCTATGAGTGGTCTCACCATACTCTATATAAGCACCTTCTGTGGTGTGGGAAAAAAGAAATGTTCCAAGGTCATGCATTAAAGCCGCAAGTCGCAAGCTCTTGTGATAAATCACCTCAGGAGTTAGGCAATTAACATCGAGTAAATCTTTTTCACTTGCAGCTCGTCCACACGACTCTAAAATTTTGTGGGCATTGTACATTACTCCAATCGAGTGATGAAAACGTGAGTGCTCGGCCCCTGGAAAAATATAACAAGAAAAACCTAATTGTTTGATCCATCGTAGTCTTTGATAAAATGGTGACGAAATTATTTCCCATTCAATTTGATTAAGTTTAATGAAGCCATAGATCGGATCATAGATTACATGATTTTTAAAAGGAGTAGGGGCTTGAGTTTGAGTTGCGACTTCCATGTTCAACTTCCTAAAGATCTGTTTCCCATCATGGGAATAAAAAATGCCCACCTTACTCATCATTGAGTTCAGTGGGCATTCGTAAATATTAATTAATGTAGGTTATTATTTTTCTTGCTAGCTGCTTTTGCTTCTTTCTTTTTCTTTTTCACAGAGGCCATAACTTTTGCTTGGATCATTTCAAGCATAATTTTAGCTTCTTTTCTAAGATCGTTATCATTCACAAAGCGATAAAAATTTTCAATATCAATTGCTGTTCTAAAATTTCTCGGAGTTTTTGGACTCTCTACTACTACTTCTGTTTCTATGATCGACATGGGTATCCTCCAGATTTGTTAATAATACTTTTTTGCTCTCGCAATTACAAGGTTTTAAGTCTTGGTTAGCACTTAAGCTTCCTTATCAAACTCAACTCCGTAAGAATGAAGTTTGTTGTATAGAGTCTTAACTGTGATTCCAAGAACTTTTGCCGTTTTAGTCTTGTTTCCACCTAAGTTTTCAAGTGTGCACATAATATGACCTTTTTCTAATTCTTCCAGTGTTACATGAATAAATTCTGCTGACTTAATATGTACTACTTTTTCAACAACTGGCAAAACCTCTGCATTTTGAATATTTTGGTCTAAATGCAACTTCTCAATAATCATTCCTTCAGAAAGAATAAACGCTCTTTCAACTACGTTTTGA
>JAURXW010000015.1 GCA_030654205.1 Bacteriovorax sp. | reverse complement strand
ATTCTTTTAGTTATTATCTTAGTTACGACTTTCGTTGACCTCTGGCAAGACGGGGGGGAAGGACAGACTATTAAACATTTCCTAACAGAAATCATGGTTTGTCTCAGTGTTTTGTCAGGTCTATTTTTTCTTTGGTATGATAATTTGTTTTTAACAAAAGAGCTCATACTAAAAAGTAATGAGTTACACCAATCAAAAGAAGAATCCAATAAATGGCAAAGCGAAAATGCCAGTCTAATTCATGGCCTCTCAAACGCTATTGACCAACAACTTGAAAATTGGGCCTTAAGTCCAAGCGAAAAAGAAGTTGCTCTGCTTATATTAAAAGGATTAAGTCTTAAAGAAATTGCAGAAATTAGATTGGTAAGTGAGCGAACAGTTCGGCAACAGTCCGTTAATGTTTATCAAAAATCTAACCTCGCCGGCCGTGCCGAATTATCGGCTTTTTTTCTCGAAGATTTATTAAAACTGTAAGTAAGCGTTCTTGCTTACAAATAGCCATCTTATTTCCAGGTTTTTTTCAACTCTACATGTCCAGTTTTTTTCTTCATACGAATATTGATAGTTTCAACAAACAATGAAAACCCCATGGAGAAATAAATATATCCTTTTGAGATATGCTGATTCAAGCCTTCCGCGATTAGAGTAACACCAATTAAAAGTAAAAAACTTAATGCTAATATTTTAATAGTTGGATGCTTTTCAACAAAATTAGAAATTGGAGTTGCCGTAAAGATCATAACAAATGTAGAGGTCACCACAGCTGCTATCATAATTGAAACATGACTAACCATTCCCACAGCTGTAATAACTGAGTCTAATGAGAAGACAATATCTAGGATTAAAATTTGAACAATTACACCCATAAATTTAGATGACACCTTCGTGGTATTTGTAACTTCTTCGTCTGCCTCAAGCTTTTGGTGAATCTCGTGAGTACTTTTTGCAATTAGAAACAATCCACCAATTAGTAAAATAAGGCTTCTACCTGAAATGACAAAATCAAAAATACTAAACAGTGGCGCTGTTAACCCAATCACCCAAGAAATAGAAAGTAGTAATCCTACTCTTGTAAAGACTGCTAAGCCTAAGCCGATCGTTCTAGCTTTTTGTTGATCATGCTTTGGTAATTTAGATGAAAGTATTGAAATGAAGATAATATTATCTATTCCAAGAATTAGCTCAAGCGCACAGAGAGTTAAAAAAGGAATGATTGAGGATATGGAAAATAAGTTATGCATCTAAAGCCTCTAATAAAACAAATAATTTACTCTATGTTTATTGATTTGCTACAATAGGTAAAACAAAATATTGTTTTTAATAAATATTTTTATATATAAGATCATTTAATTGAGCACGGGATACCCGATGAAACATTTTGCACATTTTATACTCATTTTTGTTTGTATTTCAAAGACGACCTCGGCAAAAACATTTATCAATTGCTCAGAGGCTTCTCCCGCCTCATTTAATCCTCAAATTGTCACTGATGCGACTTCTTATAATGCCTCAGCAATTACACTTTATAATCGATTATTAAGATTTGAATTGGGAACTACCCAAATGATTCCGTCTTTGGCGGAGTCTTACACAATTTCGAAAGATGAAAAGACTTATACCTTCACTTTAAGAAAAGGAGTTAAATTCCATAAAACTAGTTATTTTAAGCCGACGAGGGATTTTAATGCTGAGGATGTAATTTTTTCGATAAATCGCCAAAGACTTCTAGATCATCCTTATCATTCCGTGAGTGGTGGAATCTACACACAATATGAAAATAATATTCGAGATAATATTTCTAATATTGAAGCAATAGATCCATACAAAGTTCAAATAACGCTCAGAGAAATACAAGCTCCTTTCCTTGCTTATATTTCTGGAAATTACATGAGCATACTTTCTGCTGAATATGCTGACAAACTTACAAAAGAAAATCGTAAGCAAGACATTGATCAACTTCCTATTGGAACCGGTCCATTTAGTTTTATTTCGTATACCAAAGATAGCCTGATCAGGTACTCAGCACATGAACAGTATTGGGATATAAAAAACTATAAGGGAAAAAGTGAAAATAAAATTGATAAGTTAATTTTTGCAATAACACCTGATCAAACTGTAAGGTATCAAAAATTGCGGGCACATGAATGCCACTTTGTTACACTTCCTTCAATTGCTGACTTAAGTGATATGAAGCTTAACGACCAAGTTAGAGTTATGGACCAAGAAGGATTAAACATTGGCTATCTTGCAATGAATGTTACGAAGAAACCCTTTGATAATATTTTGGTTCGACAGGCAATTAACCATGCCTTAAACAGAAAATTGTATTTGGATGCTATTTATCGCGGGACGGCCATTATTGCTTCCAATCCAGTGCCCCCTGCTCTTTGGTCATATGATAAAACATTAATGGATTATGATTTTAATCCGGCCAAAGCAAAATTATTATTAAAAAAAGCCGGATTCGAAAAAGGCTTTGAAACTGAAATGTGGACCCTTCCTGTAACTCGTCCGTACAATCCAGACGGGAAAAAAATGGGGGAATTAATGCAAGCCGATCTTGCCAATATTGGAATTAAAGTAAAACTGATAAGTTTTGACTGGCCAACTTTTTTAAAAAAATCAAGAACTGGTGAACAATCAATGATTCAATTTGGATGGACTGGCAATAATGATCCCGATACTTTTTTAAATGATTTGTTAAGCTGTGCAAGTGTAGATTCTGGCAATAATACGGCACGATGGTGTAATAAAGAATTCAATGAGCTAGTCACTCAAGCTCGGAAAGTTACAAATCAAAAAAAACGGACAGAGCTTTATAAAAAGGCCCAAAGAATATTCAAGCTTGAAGCTCCTTGGGTAACATTGGCCCATGCTAAAGTATTTAGAGTCATGGATAAAAAAGTTAAGAATTTTAAAATAGACCCTTTTGGATATGATTATTTTGATCAGGTTGAATTGGAATAACTTTAAGGACTTAGTTCCTACGCTGTGTAAAATAGTAACAGTTTCCCCTGAGTAGACTATTTTCGACTATAGTCTGCGGATGAAAAATTTAAAAATAATAAATTTGAATCGCCCATCACTTCTTTTATTGGCAGCACTACTTGCACAAAGTTGCTCGTCAGTACAGCCAGTAGTGGAAATCGCCCCACCACTGGTACTTTCAAAGGCCATTCCTCTAAAGGGATATAACAAATTTTGTTCAGAACTCACAACAAGTCTTCCACCGCGATTTGAAAATTTTGACAGAAAACCTTACGCAAGCGAAGCTTTTGTTATTGCTAATATGATTGCAGTTGTTCAACCCGAACTTGATGAAGAAACACGAGATATCATTGCCTCTCAAATGTCAGTCGCTATTAAAAAATATAATATTGAACCACAAGTGTTTGTGGCAATTATAGATACTGAAAGTAATTTTCAATCTGATAAAGTATCAAGCACAGGGGACCTCTCTTTGGCCCAGATTAATGTTGAAGTTTGGAACAAAGAATTTATTCGAATGAAATTGTCTCCTATGAACAAAGAAAGAGTAAAAATGGATCAGGAATATGCTCTTACTAAGATGGCCGAAATTTTAAATATTATAAAACAAAGACATGAAAAAACGGATCGTAGATGGTACGCGCGCTACCATTCAAATACCTTAAAATATAAAAGTGATTATTTGCATAAACTTGAAATTCGTTTAAAAATGCTTGCCTCTTCAACTGATCTAACGATCCAAATAGCTCAGGTGAAAAACCTCAAGGTTCTTGCACCTTCTATTTCTTCAAGTCTTAATGCTCAGGTTATCCAAGCTAATAACCTTGTCTCAGAGCTGTTAACCTTGTCGCCTATGCCAACGCCAATTCCTGCACCTCTGATTACGCCTCAAGCATCAAAAACCTCTGACACTACTCAATTAGCGAAGTTGCTATTAAAGGACTTAGTACCTGCTAGCATATTTAGGTAATTTGCAAATGCAATAGTTGGTCAAAGGGGTCAATTCCTTTTAGTGTCAAAAACATAGTCATATTGTTTTTCTTACGTATTTTTTACCTACTAACAACATTTTTTATTATTGAATGATATTTTATTATTCACAGTAAAAGCAAATTTATTAGGATTTTATGAAACTAATTTTCAATATTTCAATATTACTTTTTTCTCTAAACACCTATGCGGGCGATGATGATTTTTCAGTTATCGGCAGACCAATACAAAGTCCATTAAAAGATCAACTTTTCTACCTTGAATTAAAAAATAATGACGACAGTACTGGAACCTGCTCTGGAGTCCGAATCTCAAACGATTATGTCCTAACAGCAGAACACTGTATTCGTGATTCTAGAGGCAATAAAAGAGAAATAAGCATTGATTGCAACTCCAATAATTTACAAATTGAAAACATTTATGAATCTAAAGAGTTTTTAAAAACCTTTGCTCTAAGCCATAATGGTGCTGATGATTTACCGGGACAGGCTTTTTCGGCCTTCGATTTTGCTCTTATTAAAGTAAAATCCAAAAAGATTTTTGTTCCCAAATTCAAAATTCTTAAAAATCTTGCGGATTACCAAAGTATCTTTTTAAATTCATCAGCAGCAGTAAGTTTAAACTTTGCCGAAAATACATATTGTGAATTTCACGGCTATGGCATAAGTGGTACCCGAACTAGCGGAAAGCTTCACTCGACATCTATACTATCAACTACTTTATATAAAAACATGTCTTATCTAATGAAGATAGTTCCTCAAGAGGAAATAGGACAATATCTACAATCACCATTCTTACCAGAAGATACTAAAGATAAGGATTGGCTTTATTCAACTGTTAGACCAGGAGATTCTGGTGGACCAATTTTTTGTAAAACAAAAAAT
>JAURXW010000156.1 GCA_030654205.1 Bacteriovorax sp. | reverse complement strand
TGATTCAACGAGTTTATAAGATCCATTATTACTTTTAAGTATATCATTTATCATTCCTAAATTTGCACTTGGAAAAGCTTGTTTTAAATTTTCTTCCAAACACTGATCATTAGACAAAGTATTAGCAGCAGATTTATAAAGTGCCTTCAAAAAATCTGCATAATCCCTATGAGTGCAAAACTTGAAATCACTTGAGGGCAAATCTTCCTCGAGACAAATTCCTTTATTTAAGGCCAGGTAATTGTCTATTGCCGATTTAATATTTCCACCATTACCAATCAATGAGTTGATGTCTCTTTCAATTGTTTGCCCGGAACTATAAAGACTTACGGCCGAGACAATTTTATTTAAACGATAACTTAATAAATCGGCGCCCGCATAGGCATAGCACCAACCCACGTCATCTTGATTTCTCACATTGTTTAAATTAACAGCGGCATTTTGATTAATTTTATCTGTACAACTATTTTGAATATTCAAGTTAGTCTTACTTTCTTTAGCGATGACTACTGCTGCTTCATAACTTCGATTAGGTTTTGTGCTATTATTTTTTGGTTCTGCCTTTATGGAAAATAGTTCATCGAAAGCATAGGCACTTTTAATTTTCTTGCCAGTTAAAACTCCAAGCTCAGCAACAATATCTGTTCCCGCTTCTTCAAAGGATTTTTGAGATATAAAAAAATTAATTGTGGCAATACGTTTTTGTTTAAGCTCTAGTCTTAACTTCTGAGAGGCCTCAAGTGTGGCCTTATAGCAGGGCTCGCTTTCAGTTATGATCTGCATTTTTTCAAAGGCAGTGTAAAAAGTTTTGAGATTTTCATAGGACACAAGTTTTTTAGAAACAATATCTTGCCCTTCATTATTAAACTCATCCAAAGCATCTGAACAAGTATCTGCACATACGGAATGCGTAGATAAAATTAAAAGACTAAAAAATATTGAATAAAGAAGGCCCTTCATAGCTATAAAGCTTATCAGAAATAAAAAATTTTTAAACCTGTTTTTGATCTGGACCAAAAATCCATTTATGTTGCTGGCCGATGACCCGGAAAAAACCTCCGGCCTCTTCGTTCCATTTCAAAACATCTGAAAACCTTTGCAAAGGGAATTCTTCGTTGTTATTAAAACATGGAGTTAGCACCCACGGAAAGGGCATTCCGGCCTTTTCATTTTCCAGTGTTTTAAAAGCTTCGATAGTCGCACTAAAATCTACTTGATCAGCAATGACGGCCTTTACCTGAAACTTACCTGGGTATTGAGCAATCATTTTAGAAATATTTTTTAAGGGAGTTTTAACTCCGGTGGAAGGTGTCTTAAAATCGAAACTGACATAATCAACAAGATCAAAAATCTCGTCTACTACTCGCGTTCCGGCCGCTTCTAAATTCACGTAATATTTTTTTTGTTTTAATATTTTTACTAAGGCCAAAACATGGGGAACGTGAGCTGGGTGAAGTGGATCTCCCCCAGTTATCGAAACGTTTTTAATCGCTCCATTGAAGCCTTCATTATGAATAGCTTCCAAGACCATCTCTAGCGACTGGCCCATATCTTCTGTGAAATCCCATGTATCTTTTGAATCACAATTTAAACAACCAATGGCACAGCCTTGGTAGCGCACAAATATCTGAGGACGACCCAGGAATACTCCCTCGCCTTCAGTGGCCCGATAAATTGAATTTATAAGATGTTTTGTTATCATTTTCCCCTTTATACATGAGCTTTAACTGTCTTACCAGCAATGGAGATATTTACGGATGAAGTGTGAAGAAATTTCAGTATTCGAGCATTTTAGATGAGTTTAGAAGGCTTTATTTCCCCGAATAATTGCATTAGAATTATCAAATGAACTACCAAGAGCTCTATAATCAAATAATCGAAAAATTAAAAAAGCATGAACGCCCACTAATTAAACTTACCCCCGAGCTAGTAGCGGAGTTAAAAAGCGAGTGGCACAAAGCTTTAATGTCGGCCAAGACAGACGATACAGTTATTAAAAAAATTTTATGCATCTTGGACAATACTCAAAACATGACTTCAGAACTCAATGAAGAATTCATCGCTACTTTTGAAAAAATCAAGGATCAAGATTTATTAATATACACTTTGGCAGCGTCACAAAAGCATGTGATTGGAGAATCTCTGCGTAGTGGAACGATGATTTCGGCCGTATATTTTGAAAAATTAAAAGAATTACTAAAAAATAATAATCCTGAAGTTGTTGAATGGACCTTAAGAACAATTGAAACTATGGGCCCTTTGTCATTGCGACTCGTTAAAGATGTTCGGGCAATCAAGCCAGGAATTTTTAAGTTTTTAAATCAACACCAAAAATCGTCATCCCAAATTATTGAGCTAATGGAAAAACAATGGGAAAAAATGCGTTTATGAAATCTCCAAACGATCAAGAAATTAGAAAATTTCTTCAAGAAAAACACGATCCACAATCACAACTTGAAAAATTAAAAAGTTATTCTAACGCAATGAACTCTCCCCTATTTAATACCGATTACCACGAAAAATATGATGTAAATATTTTGCCCGACACTAAAATTGCTGCGGCAAAATTCATTCCCGACCCACTTCGTCCCAATGTATTTCATGCTCACCCCATAACCATAAGAGCTATGCGCAAAGAACTTTTTATGGGCGGTGTTGATTTTGTGGATCTTGAATGTTTAAAAATATGCGCTTCATGTAAGCATGAAATTGATTTACAATTTTGGCAATTCTGTCCTTATTGCGAAGCTTCTATAAATTAATCTTCTCTTAATTCTCATTGGCAAAAATAAGATGTTAAGCTTTGTTAGATTTTAGTAATTTACTAAATTGCTCTGCTATCTGTATTGTAATTTCAATATAATTTATGGTTTTTGTAATGCTTGCCGCTGCGGCGCCATTGATGGTTTTTGCAGTAGAAATTTAAGGAGTAAGAATGAAAAGAGAAAACGCATACCTAACTGACAAGCAAATCGCAGTTCTAAAAGATCAACTTCTTTCAGAAAAAGAGCGAATTTCAAACAAGAAGCTTGAGCAAGAAAAGTATCAACTCGACAAGAACGAACTTTCAGATCCTCTTGATGAGGCCAGTGTAAACACACAAACATCTCACGACATTCGTTTTATCAATCGCGAAAATTTCTTTCTGAAAAAAGTAAACAAATCACTCGAAGCAATCACTCGCGGCACATACGGTCTGTGTGATGAATGTGATTCTGAGATCGGTTACGAACGCTTAAATGCACGACTTACAGCTGAACTATGCATTGCCTGTAAAGAAGAAGCAGAACATTTGGAAAATAATAATTTTTACGATAAAAAATCAAAATCCCTAGGGCGAGCTCTTCACGATGCCATTAGATAGATTTAAGTTTTCTTTCGAATAATTTAAAAACAAAATTTAATAAAAAAAAGTCCACTATTGTGGACTTTTTTTTTGTCATTTCTTAAATATCTAAATCATTTAAATGCGGAAGTATTTTATGAAATACTTGCGTGTTATATTTTTGATGAAGCTGTTGAACAATCTTGGCTTTATTTAATACTTTTTCAGTCTCCAAAGATTCAAATGATAACCTGGCCCATTCTTCGGCCAGAATAAAGACAACTGCAAGAGGAGAAAGATCTTTGTAAATTTTATTTAAACCTTCTCCAGACTTTGAGCCATGATGTTGTTTGATAATAGTATCAACTCCAAAAGGAATTTTCGGAAAGGCCGAAATGATTTTGGCCGAAACTAGTGCATGATTTTGAATTAATTTTTTGTCTTGTTCGGGAGCATCGAGGGCCTCTAATTCCAGATTAGTATGTATTTTAACGTACTCATCTTTTTTTAAAGATATATCATGAAAAAAACAAATAAATGAAAACTTATCTTGCTGCTCTTTTGAACTCCATGACATTTTTTTAATAAGATGAAGGCCAATATAGTTAGTTAAAAAACAATGCTTATACATATAGGTATGATTATCTTTTAGAAAATTGGCCAATAAATTTTCCAGGTCTTTAATTTCATGAACTAATAAATTCATAGAAGCAATACATTCTGTGGCCAAATTGATTGTAGATTCTGAAATTCCCAAAGTCCTGGCCTGCTCCATGACAATTTGGTGAGCAGTAGCTGTGAGATCAATTCGATCCTCAGTACTAAGATTTTGATCTTTTAACAATGATGAAATTTGCAGTGTCAGTGAATTTACAAATTGAAGCCTCTCATGGGATCTTATATATAAATACTCAATATCAGCATTTATCAATGAATCAATAAATTCTTCAGTAACAACAGTATCAGGCAAGAGGACTTCTTCAAAGACATCCTTTTGCCGTTTAAAAATAGACCGAGGGCAAATCCACCCTGGAACTACAAACTCCAACGGGATGGCATAATGAGCATCTAATTCAAGTTCTGCCATATCTTTTGCCGTAACATTTAGATATTTTGCAATTGTTTGCAAAATTGTTCTAATCCCAGTGTTTTGATCAAATATATGGAATTTTTCTTCATTAAGATCTGTGGGGCCGATGATGAACATTTGAATTTGTTTATTGATAGCATCTAGTGAAAAAAAACATTTTTTCGCTGTGTCTTGCGAATAGGCACTGTTGTCGATGAAAATAAAATCTATAGGGTGCTTCTTAACTATTTCGAGGGCCTCTTTTAGTGTGGCAGCACTAAAGACATTCACTCCAAGGTATAATGACAAATTCAGCCCATAAATGGCCTTAAAAGTTGGCCGATGTTCAAATAAAATAATATTTTTTGGTGGAATACCCATATGCTTGCCCATCGTAATCTGTTCATCTCAATAATTAGTTTACATAACTTTGAAAAGAAAACCATGGGCAGCAATTTGAGCGTTAAATTAGAATACTCTAAAGATTAAACATCACTATTATGCCAAGCAAAGTGGTGATCAAAAAACTTTCGAGAAACAGCTAAAATTTCTGACTTGCGCGGATGAGATTTCATGATTTCAGTCCCCACAATCTTTTTGGCCAAGGCAGGATGATTATGCGTTTCGCAATGATGTTTAAATTCATCTTTTGCTGTACCTGGACCTACGATCAATAACTGATCTGGTGCTCCGATAGCAGTTGCCACTTCATGATAGAATTTTTTTAGATGCTCTTTATCATTAGCTGCATTGCCTTCCATTTTTTTTTCTTCTACTCCTTTGGCCGTAAATTCAAATAAGTAAGTGTGTTGGTGATCTATCCAGATAGTTGTATGACTCATAATTTTTTCCCCTTTTGAGATGTGAATTAATTTATCATGGCCAATTTTTTTTAAAATAAAAATGATTAGGATCAGAGTTTTTGAATAACTGATGAAATATGTTTGATAATAGTATCGTTATTAACTTTTATCCCAGGAAGCATTGAACGAAAATTTAACTGCTTATTATCAAGCGCCCATTTTAAAGAATTGATAATTCCTGATTGTTCCTTAGGTGTATAGTTTCGCCGAAAGGATTCTATAAATTTTTCTTCGAAATCTTCATTAATATTTTTTTTATCAATAAACCAGTATAGGAATATTTTTAAATATTTTTCATTCATTTATTAATGCCATTAGTATCCTCTATTTTTAATTGCATCTTTACTCAATACAACTCCCTGGGATTCAAGTTCATCAAGGACTTGTTTATATTTTTCAGCACTAGGTCGATAATGCCCAGAATTTCTATCAATATATTTAATGATTCCTTTTTCTACGGTAATTTCTCCGGCCGCTGCAACTGGTTTACCGGCCAATATAGACGAATGGTGAATTTTACCCACAATACTTTCTGGTTGTATGAAAATTTCCCCTGTCGCATCCATTACATAAATTCCTTTCTCAACATTTAGAGGCTTACCTGAGATATCAAGAAGTTTCCCTTCTTTACTTACAGAAACTTTTAATTTTGCAGCTTTTGCTTCTGTGAAATACATTACTTTTGTTCCAAAAACCTTTCCTTCAGTTTCTCCAGCGTAGACACCGCTCAGCTTTATCGTTCGATACTTTATCCTTCTCAACACTACAACTGGCTTTGCCTTATTAAAAACAGATGCCAAATTTGGCAATTGCTTGGTGGCCTTCGGTCCATACTTAAGTAGAGCCAATGCTTGGGCCGGAGGTAAAAAGACTTCACCGATAAATTTGCACATTACTTTTGATTTTGCCTGAACATTCAGACAACCAAATTCTTCATAATTCTTAGAAATTATATCTCCTAATGAATCAACCAAGAGTTTTGAAACTGCTCCACCCATTTTCTGAACTGCTTCAAGATTTTGAAGTGGTGGTGAAGACCTGGAGTAGGCTTTTTCAAATTCCGTATGAAGATAAAGTTTGGCCATATTCGAATACTCGGCTACTGCATCACTCGTTGCCTCTCTAGATTTACTAGAAGTTGAATTATCCCAGGCCCAATTTATAACATCCCATAAAAATGTTAGAAGCTCCTTGGCAGACTCTAAGACTCCACTAGTGCAGCCTTTAACAAAACCCCATATATCAGAGACTGCTGTCTCGGAATTTGAATTAAATTTTATTAAATCTTCCTCTGCAATTTCCTTACAAGCGTCACTCTTTACGATTATATTGCACATATCATTTAGATGATTTGATACGCTCTGATTTTTTGAAGCCTGTGTTTTACAAAGGCCAGTTTCGGCCGACACAATATTTTGAACAAAAAGAGATAATATAAATATAATTATTCGAAGTTTAGTCATTAGAAATCCCAGCATCAGTTCTCATTATTTTTATTATTTCTTGCCCCAAAGCTTCTCCGTTTTCAATAAGCAAGGGATGAGTGTGTAAAAGCTGGGTGGTGTGATCAGGATAATAAAGATGTTCTTCGACAAAAGAAATTTCATGATGAAATGGATCAGTATAAATTCCTACAATATTTAATTGATAATATCCAACATGAGGTGTCCATTTAAAACTGGTTGCTTTCCAGTTCGTTATATTAATTAAAGCCAACATCCCTTTTTTTTTGTCTCCAAAACTTTTGAAGAATTCAACCCCATTAATTTTGGACCAATCTGTTTTTGAAGCAACTTTTCTAGTCTCTGAGCTTCCGGTGATGTCCGAGTTTGTGGTGTACTGCCAGACTTTTAAACCTTCTACATCACGAGAGAGTTTCCAATCCACCAGCGACGCACTAGCATTTAAAGTGAAGAGAATT
The DNA here is from genome assembly GCA_030654205.1 of Bacteriovorax sp. Classification (GTDB taxonomy): domain Bacteria; phylum Bdellovibrionota; class Bacteriovoracia; order Bacteriovoracales; family Bacteriovoracaceae; genus Bacteriovorax. The sequence goes on along the minus strand of JAURXW010000156.1, from coordinate 3,503 downwards.
ATAAACGAAAATAATATTTTTATGTTTTTCATAGATAGCTTATCTATCGGGTTTAGAAAGCTCGAGCTTTAAGGATATCACTCAATTGTGTTAACTCCCTAGACCTCGAATGCCCTTAAAGATGGGCACTTTTATATCTCAATTTAGGTCATTTCAAATTAATTAAATCCGTTTTAGTTATTGATTTTATAGAAAGTGAAAATCATTTATGGCCTTAACCAGTTATATCTTTAGTTATATTTTATTGAATCGACCTAAACTGCTTTAAGAACAAACTTAAAGAAGCTAGCTTCCCTGGAGATCAATATGTTTCTAACTTATTCATTTCGTAAAAAAACACTTATACTTTCTATCCTTTTATTAGGATTAGCTTCTTGTAAGCAGTCAGAGTTTTATGACAAGGCCGCTTTGCTTGATGCAGAATCTGGCGCTAATAAAAACATACCAACAGCTGCTGTTATTCCTCCTTCAGTTATTCCACTTCCTCCCATCGTTCCAATAGTTCCTGCTCTTTTAAATGATCGCATGGAAACATTTACTCAAGACTCTTCCAAGGCCCGTGCAGTAGATATTTTATGGGTAGTCGATAACTCTGGATCTATGGCGGATAATCAAAATTCACTTGCAACTAATTTTAATCATTTTATTGGACAATTTCTTGACGAAAATATTGATTTCAAAATGGCCTTTACCACAACAGATGGAACTCCTTCTAAAAATGGTAAAATGATTGGCGATAGTTCATTATTAACTTCCGCCTTTGCTAAAAAAGATAAAGTTGCTTTTGAGGATAACTTTTCAAAAATGGTCAAGGTTGGAATAAATGGATCAGGTAAAGAACAAGGGTTAAAAACAGCATCAAGTTTTTTGGATTTATATTCACAAACATACTTGAGACAAGATGCATATTTAGCAGTGGTGTTTATAAGTGACGAAGAAGATCAGTCAGAAGCTCTTGTGAATGCATATCTAAGTCGACTTCAATCAGTAAAAATAAATAAAGGCATGGTTAAAGCTTATAGTATCGTTACTCAAATTAAACCAAAAGGTGGCTACGGAGAAACAATTGGCAGCAGATATAACGAAATTTCTCTCGCAACTGGCGGAAAAATTAGCGATATCACTGACGATTTTTCAGCAACTCTTAAAGACATAGGCGGAAGTATTGTTAAATTAGTCGACAGCTTTGCTTTAGCAGAAGTTCCTTATGACGACACCATTACGGTTTTTGTAAATGGAACTCAATTGAATGCAGGCTGGAGCTATGATGCACTTTCGCACTCTTTAAAATTTAATGAAAATGCTATACCTTCTGAAAATGCAAAAATTGAAGTTCATTATAAAGTAAAAAATGCCGTTGCAAAAAATTAGTTCCTCCTAGAATTTGATAGTATTTTGAGGCATTATCAGATTCAGAGGAAATATTATGCGCGATTTAATTTATGCTGTTATAGAGGCATTCTATAAGAAAGCGACTCAAGACATTCTTATTGGTTATCACTTTGATAAATTTAACAAACCAGAAACTCTAAAACCCCACCTAGAACGCATTACATCTTTTTGGGAAATGCAATTAACCGGCTCAACTTCAGTTCCACTAGAAGGCCCGTTTCATTTACTCTTTACTCATCTTCAACTAAAAATTAAGCGAGGCGAACTAGGACGCTGGATTGTGCTTTTTCACCAAACACTTGATTCACTCGAAAAAGAAAATAATCATCCCGATATAAAAGTATTAACTACTTTATGGAAAAAAAGAATAGCACTCTTTGAAGAGAGATTTAAATCCCACCCACAAATGTTTAATTAATTTTTAATGATGAGCAGGAGCGGCTTCATGAACTGCCTCATGAGTTGCTTCGTGCTTTTTTGGTATTCGTTGAATTTTTCGCTTAGGATTTATGGCCTTGAAAGTTTCAATAACATAATCTTCTAGTATTGGTTCACCTTCAACTCGGTCAAAAAGCCAATTTCTGGCCCAGTATTGATTGAGCCTAATTGCTTCAGAGCGGGCTTCTTCTGTCGTTTGAAATGAAACTGCAAAAAAAGTTAAATGCTTAATCATTAGTGCCTTAGATTCCAAACGATTTACACCTGGAGCATAATCTGAAAACTGAAGACCATCCTCGCCTTTTTCATTACTGGGGCTTGCCTCGTGGGCGAGGTTGGCAATTTCTTCGACTGAATATTTCAATTCAACTTTTTCTGCTTTTTTCGAACAAGCAAAAAGAGTTGAAATTAAAATAAGGGCGAAAAAAAATATCTTCATTAAGCTTTTATCTTTTATTAGTTGGTTTTGAATTTCTAGTTGCACCTGATTTGGCATTTTTTGCACCGGCAGCTTTTCCAGCAGCTCGAGTCGCAGGTCTTATCGCTGATTTTGCTGGAGCTTTAGTTGTCGTTTTTGCTTTAGTGAAAGCTCTACTGGCGCCAACTTTAGTGTCTGCTCTACTATCAGTTTTACGGGCAGGTCTCATTGCACTATTTTTACTATCTAATTTTCCCGTAGGTCTTCTAGATTTAGCTTTTTTAGCAGAAATGGTTTCTTTATCATTTCGTTTATAGCGTGGAGTTGAAGAAGTCTTAATTGTTTTAAGATGCTTTTGCTCCGAAGGTCTTTTTTTCTTGAAGACTTTTTCTTTAAGATCTGTAAGTTGTTTTTTCTTTTTCTCTAATCTTGAAGACACTTTTGGCTTATTGGCAGCTTTTACAGAAGCAAATTTACCTTCATCAAAAGACGTTAAACGAATCGCACTTTGATTTTTAATTGCTTCATTTATACGTGTTATAATATTCACATCTTTAGGAGTTACCAGGTTATAAGCAAACCCTTCAGCATTCATTCGCCCAACACGTCCACAGCGGTGGATGTAATAAACAGCTTCGAAAGGAAGATCATAATTCATTACCCAAACCAGATCTTCGATATGCATTCCGCGAGCAATAATATCAGTGGCGATTAAAATCCCACCCTCTTTTAAAAAATGTTCATAATTTTTCTTTCTATCGCGCGCTTCCATTTCACCGTGAAGAGCATGAAACTTCATTTTAGGAAATTTCTCAGTAAGCTCCAACATTAGAGCATCAACAGTATCGTGTTTGTTAACAAAAATAATCCCGCGACCTTTTGCCTGATTTTTTAAAAAGGCTTCTGTCATTGAATTTTTTTCTTTATCTGTAACGTAAATATTAAAAGTACGGACTGTTTGAGTTAGCTTGTTTTTTTCTTCGGCATTGTATTGAGTAAATTCAATATCTGGTAAAACACTTTTACAAAATTCATCCAAACTTTCAGAATGAGTTGCGCTAAAAAGACCTACGTGCACGAGGCTTGAATCAGTTGACCCACAAATATTAACTAAGTCGCGACGAAAACCTAAATCAAGTAATTGATCTGCTTCATCCATGATGATGTATTTTGTTTCTTTTAAATTTAACTCTTTTTTCTTCAAGGCATTGCTCAAACGACCCGGAGTAGCGATAAGAACGTCAATATTGTCACG
>JAURXW010000154.1 GCA_030654205.1 Bacteriovorax sp. | reverse complement strand
TCTTTGAGCATTGTAGAAATCAGAAAAATCGATAGCTCCAAGATCGTAAGCTTCTTTTGAGCGACTAGCGATTTCATTAGTTATTTGTGATTCTCTATTAAATGAATCGACCATTTCTTTATGAAATTGAAATAAGAAAAGAGTTGATTCTAAGTCTTCATAAAGATTATTTTTTACGATTGATCGATTGATGTTAGCGGCTTCTGCTAAATCTTTTTGAGCAGCAGCTTCAAAAAATCTAGATGGCTCAGGAATAACTGATCGCAAGACAGCGTATTGGTAATCATAAATCAGCATGTCTACTGAAAGCGTTGGTAGCAGTTGCAACGATTTAGTTTTAGCCTGTTCTTTAACTAATACATATTGCTCGTAAGCAATAGATACATTTACATTATTTTTTGTAATTTGCTCACGTGCTGAATTTAAGGAATACTGCGCACCTGCAAATAATTGGGTCGAAAACAACCCCAGAATAACGATAAAACCGATAATTTTTTTCATGCTCTTCTCCAAAATATTAATACATTCTTTTATCATGATATGATTAGAAATAATTTCTCCACTCTCTGACACTGTAAAACTTACACAGTCATTAACCACAAAAGGTCTCATTTTTAACAACAAACTCCGCGAAAGTTTTTTGTTGCCGTGATTTAGCAAATTTTTTTTATTTATCCAAGAATAATGATTAAACCAAAGGGATATTTAATTAAATAAATGAATATTTCGCGATCTATTCCAACAAAACAACTAATCCATAGAAAAACTATATATAAATATCAATTTTTAATTAGCTTAAAAAAAGTAACCATTTTCATAGCGGTATAGTAGCTAATCAATAAATTAAAAAGTATTGACTCTCTTTGATCTATATAGAAAATATCGTATTGAATTTTCTCACTCGCGGTAGCATCGTAAGGCAAACAGATTTGAGCAAGTCCTGTAATTCCAGGTCTCACTTCACGTCTACGAGTATATAAACCTACTTCCTTTTCATATATTTCAACAAATACAGGTCTTTCAGGTCTAGGTCCGATAAAAGACATTTCACCACAAAGAACATTAAATAATTGTGGAAATTCATCAAGGTGACTTGCTCTTAAAATTCTACCTAAACGTGTGATTCGAGGATCTTCCTTAGTTGCCAACATCGGGCCAGTTTTTTCTTCTGCATTTTCGATCATTGTTCGAAATTTATAGATTGAGAATTTAGCCCCATTTTTCCCAACTCTAGTTTGAGAATAAAAAACACTTCCACCCATTGATAATTTTATTGAAGCTGCAACTAGTAGTAGTACAGGTGAGAAAATAACAAGAAGACAAATTGCAAAAACAGATTCAAAGATCGTAACCCCAGTTTCACCTATTTTTAATTTTTTAAATATAAATGAATCGGAATAGAAAAAATTTTTCATATCAAATTTTTCAATATCCAAAATACCTGAATTTGAAAATGCTAGGTTGTTCATAAATAACTGCTCCGAAATGTCTTTGTTTTGAAGCTTATTATCACAAGTAAGAATAGGAGGCCATGTCTTTAGGTAGGTAGGTAATAATTACTAGCTGATAGTCCTGCTAGATCAAGAGTAATGAAAATTAGAAATTATTTAAGCAAATCTAATATTAGTGATTAATTTGAAATTTAAGATCGACTTAATGGCCCGTAACTTGGAGCAGTGTCATAAATAAATACTATTTTTTCATGTAAATATTTTTTAGATGTTCATTTATTTTAGTGTCCAATTCTCGGAAATTGTTTTTTTTATTGCTTAGAAAAGTATTAGACGAATAAAAATAATTTTCTTTTATTAAAGTGGTAAGCCATTTTTTGGCCAAAAGATTTTTATCCGAGGGCCCCAAATGATTTTCCACAGCGTCTTCTAAAAGTTTTAACTTTTTAAATGCATGTAACCCTTCACTGGCCATTTCAAAACGTAATGAATGTAAAAGTTTTCCACTACTTGTGGGATAAAACATTACGACGTCTGACTCTCTCCCATCAAAATCATAATAGGGATAATTACTAACAGAACTTGAGTGCCACTCTAGATATTGTGATAAGCCGTTTTGACGAGCTATATAAAGACCCAATCCAAAAGAGAAGCGAGGATCATCTAGATTGCCAGGAGAAGTATTATAAAGCCCCCAGCGACGATTATTGTCCTTGAGTTTTAAAATATCGGACTTTGCCAGACTTGAGTAAAAACCGTAGTCAAAAAAAGCATTCAACTGCTTTGAATCTTCTCCTGTAAATGACCCAAAACCACCAAGGGCCATAAAGGGAAAATATTTTTTAAGTTTGCGTGCCAAGGCTAGATCAGTGGCAACTTTATCAGAATAGCCACCGGCCTCATCACTGAATGTATAAACAATTTTAGGCCAGTTTTTTTTAGCTAAAAGAATCTTTAAATCTTTGGACGCTTTTTCAAAATAGGCATCATCACTCATATCTGCAGCTTTCTTAGAAAGATCTAGCCTGGCCGATGGAAACAGCCCACCATAAGAATAGACTGTATCAATTCCCCATTTTGCACTTGCCTTAAAAAGCTCATCTAGTTCAGCGGTCTCTGAAGGAAGACCAGTAAACGTTGTAAAACCTGCTTGCCCAATTGCTTCAAGAGCAAGATAACGAAATTTTTTTCTTAATTCGGAGTAACCAATTCCATTAAAATAAGTAAATGGAAGTGGGTCTAATCCAAAAAATCCAACTGGAAAATCTATCTTGGGAAGTTCATAAGGCAATATATTTACTTCAACAGGAAATTTATGGGCTTCATTTCCATGATGAAAGAGCATTTCACCTTTATAAATTCCACGTGGCAATTTATTGGTAATGTTTAATTGTAGCCAAAGGTATTTGTTATTTTTTTTCTTAAGAAGAAAGGAATGATCAATTAATGGTTTTAAATATTTTCCTGTAATTAAATACGTTTCGTGGTTGTTATCTGGGGAGGTATACTGAAAAACCAGCTCATTGATAGCAATATCTTTCTGACTAATTTTTTCGCCTTTCTCATTAATAAAATCACTAAAACTCCAACTAATTTTTTCATCTTGCGCTCCTGGATTAAGCTCAATGACTTGATAAGGAGTTTCTCCAATCCCACCTGTAAAACTTAAATTTGTTGCTATTGATTTTTTAATTTCTCTAGGATTTAAATAAAGATCTGCTTCCACAATGCTCACTGAAAGCTTTTGATTTGAAGTTATCTCGCGAGTCTTTGCAATAGAATGGGTCATCCAGTCAAATTCTTCTTTATTTCTTTTTTCAAATTCTTTCTTGTATTTTTGCCCAATCGATTCATCTTTCACATTCCAAAGTAAAAGTGAATTTAAACTAATTGCAG
>JAURXW010000347.1 GCA_030654205.1 Bacteriovorax sp. | reverse complement strand
GCAAAAGTAGAAAGAATATGTGAATGGTTAAGATTAATTTTAGGAAAATAATCGTTAATGGCATTTAAAAGATAGGCGATTTCGCTTTCACTGGCATCAACATCAAAGTAGTCTCCACTGAAGGCAACTTCGGTTGTACCTACCAAAATTTGATCATCATGGGGGACAACGAAGATTACGCGGTTGTCATTAGTGGTGATAACAATTGGATGCTTGAGTGGTAGATCGCGGGCCGAGATCCACAAATGAGATCCCTTTGAAGGCAAGAGAATATCATTCCAGTTATACATTGGTATGCTTTTTAAAAAACGATCGGTGAAGGGACCTAGTGCATATACAACTTGATCGCAACTAATTTTAAAAAGCTCACCATTCAAGGTATTTTTACAGTGAAGAATATTCTTCTCGGAGTTTTTAGTGACAGTTAGTACTTCGGTATAACTTAGGGCCTCAGCACATTTTTCTTCAAGGGCATCATAGATAATTTCTAAAGTTATTTTAGCATCGTCCATCATTCCATCGTAATAAACACCGGCGCCTTTTAGCCCCTGAGTTTTAAGATTCGGAATTTCTTTTAAAACTTCATTGCTCGTCTGCATTTTATATGGGGAATTTTTAAAGCTGGATAAAAAATCATAGAGAAATAAACCGATTTGAATCATCCATAATGGGCGCTTGGCATCTCTAAAAACAGGAAGATAAAAAGGAACTTCTTTTGCTAAATGCGGAGTTAGTCTAAGCCACAGGTTTTTTTCATGTAAGGCTTCAAAGACCAAAGCAAAATCCATATTTTCTAAATAGCGAATTCCACCGTGAAGTAATTTAGAACTTCGCTCACTCGTTTGTGAGGAAAAATCTTTTTTTTCGATTAATAAAGTTTCTACACCATGGAGGGCCAGATCCCTAAAGATTCCAGCGCCAACAATGCCACCACCGATAACAACCGATTTATAATGTTTCATTTTTCACTCGTTGCACTAACAATGACAAAAGTAGCAGTGCAGGTCAGTTGATAACAATTTTTACCCATATTTGTTTTTTCAAATGGCATAGTCGTTAATTGATAATTAACTCCTAATAAGGCATTAGCTTTTTCAGTGATCGCTTTAACTTTTAGTTGATCACAGAGATCAATAAATAACAGTTCAAAAGATTTTTGGTAATTATTATAGGCAAGTTCAGAATTTTCATCACCCAGGAAAGAATTCATGCGCACTGATTGCTGAACAAATTGTAGGCGTTCTAATTCATCTTCATCAACAATAGTGAAACTACTATGGACTCCAAGATATTTTTCGATGATATGGCCTTCGAGCATTTCTGTGGTCGATACTATAATATCATGTACTGAAATATTGTGATTATTTTTTTGATAGCTTTGAGAGATGTTTTGTTTAAGACTTTCTTTTTTAATAAGTCCGCGAGGATTTTCATCCCCAGATTTAGAAGGATGAACTTCATCTGAAAGTCCAACCTCTAGATCACAATCAAATCGGCGGAGTTTATGGGCCAAGATAATAGCGCTGTATTCACTTATTTGTGGAATTAAGGTGGAGCCTATTTCTAAGCTTCTTATCATATCGTTTTCATTTTGCTCAGTGATCAGACCAAAATCGCGCAGAATAATAAGTATATCTTGAGCATCATCAGAGTATTTTAAATTTTTAATAATTAGACTAAAGGGGGGATTGCCCCCACCTAAGATTTGTCCATAGGTGAAATTTTCTGAAAAGTTTTGTATGTCTTCAAATTTTTCGGGAGCTTTATTTTCTTCTTTTTCAGATAATTCAAAAGGGGATTCATCTATTGAAGTTGAATCTGTAAAGTTTTCATCAAATGAAATATTCTCTAATAAATCAGAGCTTTCATTGGAAGTTTCAAAATTAAAAGTAGAATCTGATTCTGATTCAGTTATGAACTCAGTTTCAAAATTATCTTCGCCATCTAGCGCGCTCGAGAATTCTTCAGTTTCGAACTCTGTTTCTTCTTGAATTTCACCAGCTACTTCAGCATGGATTTCTCCAAGAATCCCTTCTGGTAACGAAAGTTCAGAAAGGATTTCATCATGAATAGCAGATTTATCATCGGATAAGTTTGACGACTTTTTTTCAAAGTCGCCAAATAGATTTTCTACCTCGGAATCTTCAACATGCAAAAATTCGGAAAGATCCTCAATGCGAGTGAGGTCTTTTCGAGACTCGTCGTTGTTATTTCCGTTGGTCATTAAGCATCCACTCCATGACACTGCTTAAACTTTTTACCGGATCCACAAGGACAAGGATCATTGCGACCTACTTTAGTAGCGCCACGTTTTATGGCCGCATTAATGGCCTTAGCTTCTTCTTTTATTGTTTCTGCTTCAAGAAGATTTTTATGGGCCTGAAGTTGCGCTTCTAATTCTTCGGCATGTCGCTTTTGAAGTTCATCTATTTCTTCTTTCGTGTAAAGTCTAACCGTGAAAATATTTGTTACGATTGATTTTTTCACTTGGCCTTTCATCGTTTCAAAAAGTCCAAAAGACTCTTTTTTATACTCAGTTAATGGATCTTTTTGAGCATAGGCACGTAGATTAATCCCTTCTTTAATATGATCCATTTGAAGAAGATGATCTTTCCAATGTTGATCAAAGGCCGATAACAGTATTTCTCGCAGAGCATATTTTACTTGTTCTGGCTCGTATTGAGAAAATTTTTGGGTCATGATGTTTTTGGCTATTTCACCAAAATAATGTTCAAGTTCACCGTCAAAAGATTTAATACATTCTTGAAGACTGACTTCATAATCAGAATTAAATGCATGCTTAAATCCAGTTTTCATTTCTGCCCAGTCCCAAGATTCTAAAGGAACTTTTTTATCTGGACGATATACATTTAATAATTCTACTGCGACGTCTTCAACCATCTCGCTAATAAATCCTAAATTGTCCGAATCATTTAAAATATCACGTCGGATTTTATAAATAATCCGGCGTTGCTCGTTCATGACGTTGTCGTATTC
>JAURXW010000341.1 GCA_030654205.1 Bacteriovorax sp. | reverse complement strand
ACAAAATACACCAGAACTTTGCAATGCTGAACCTTATGGATCTGCATGGATGATCAAGGTAAAACTTTCAAATACACAAGAAGTTAATTCACTTCTTTCTGCTTCAGATTATCAAAACTTTCTTTCTACTTTATAATCAGTCATTTAAATTAAAATAATAACGAAATGCTCTAAAAAAGCATTTCGTCATTTCATCATTGCAAGAAAAATATTATTAATTTTTACTCTTTTCTTTCTTTAAATAAGCTTAAAAAGCGCATTTTCCTGATTGTAATGATTGATTTCTTGAATTTAATTTTTGTTTAAAAAAATCTTTACGAAATTTATCAAACACTACATACTCAGCTTCGCCACAAAGATTAAATTTTTTTGAGATAGGATTCACAACTATATGATGTCTGATAAACAAGACGCGATTCAGCTTCTCAACACCGCTGTCATCAAGAGCAAAGAAAAACGTATCAATGCTACTTATGAAGAAAGGCTTGCTAAAATTTGTAATTCACCAGTTATGAATGCTTTACTAGTTGCTGTTGACCATCTGTCTGACGAACAAAAAGTTTCTAAAGATCATGCCGCTGTTCAATTGATTGAGACAATCAGAGAACTAGATTCCATTTGGAATGATTATGTACTTATGGAAGGCATTGGTAAGTTAAAAGAACTTCTGAAAAATAATATCCACTAACTTTTTACAACAAATCCCCATTGAATTACGGCCCTGCCACCAACAAGCAAACCTTTCGGAGGGTTTGGAAATGGGCCCGCTTTATTAAAGGACTCGATCGCTGCTTGATCGAGTTCTCTTATTCCACTTGTTCCTTCAATTTTTATATCGAGTATATTGCCACGATCATCCAGCGTAACTGCGATTGCTGTTATTAAATTATCACTCGCAGGAAGTCTCCGTCCTGATTTATATAAATTCTTGGCCTTACTTTGAATCGTACTTCCCCAGTATTGCTCTAGTTTTTGCCGAATGCGATGGTAGAAGCCATAATACTTAAACTCAGTGGTATTTAAATTTGTCATATCACCAAGTGGAACTTCCTCTACAAAGTCGTTATTTTGTGCCAATCCGATAGTATCAGCACTTCCTCTTTCTACACCTAAGGAATTTGCGTGAGTTCCCGCCGAAGCTAGTTTTCGATTGATTTCTAATAATGCTTCAGCTTTGAGTTTTTCATCATCTTCTATTTTGCTGATTTGAATATTTCCCAAATCACTAAAAGTGAGTTCTTTTTGAACAGGTGGTTTTATTTTTTCAGTTTTAGATAATTGTTTAGCCGCAGCTGCAATTTCCTTTGTTTGAACAACTGAATTTTGAGATCCGCTTTTTTCACCAAGGCCAGCTTTTTTAAATGCGCCATTATTGGCGGCCATTGTTTGCCGGTCAAATGTTTGATCAGACTCCCCTGCAAATCGAGAATCTTTTGGTCTTTCTTTTTTACCATTTAGTTCGTTGGCAACAACTTGTCTTTTTTTAGCATCTTTAATTTCTTGAAGTTGCTGATGAGTAATGAATTTTACTGTATCAAGTTTTACGGAATGAGATAATTGCGTATTTTCTGCTGATTTTTTTGTGTATGAAGCCTGATCCTTAGTAATATTTTTATAAACATATCCAAAAACACAAAAATGCAAAACTAGTGATGATATCAAAGCGACTGAATAGCGTGTTCGATTTTTTCTAAATAACTTCATTTTTCTTCCTTAAAAAACTTAGATAAAGTTTTCATTAACTTTATCGGCTCTAGTGAAGTAAAAGATTAAGTCCCAAATTATATTATCTATATTATAAATAATTGAGCAATAAAATCAGCTATTGATTTTCAAAATATTCGTCATCACCTAGTGGTCGGGCTTTCGCTGGTGTTGCAGTGGCCCCTGCTGCATCTAAAGTCTGATCAATGGCCTCTGCAAAAGATTCTAAAATGGAGCCCGGGGAATTTGGTGCTACTTTTCTTCCAGTCTCTTTATTAATCCATACCTGTGAAATTCCGGCAGGTATTTCAAAAGGCTGATCGCCGAACTTTTTAATATTGGCCCGCATATATTCTTTCCAAACAGGTAAAGCGGCTTTAGCTCCGGTTTCGCCATGACCCAAAGTTTTATTATCATCAAATCCATTCCATACTGCAGTTACTACATTTGATGTAAACCCAACAAACCAAGCATCGATAAAGTCATTTGTTGTTCCAGTTTTTCCTGCGATATTTGGACTTAAATCTCTAGCTGATGCAGCTGTACCTGAAGTTACAACTCCTTTCATTAAATTAGTCATTACAAAAGCAAGACGAGGATCATAAACTTGCTTATCCGCTAAATTTCTAAGGAAGGGATTTGTCTGTTCTGCTAATGGAACTTCTTTTTTAACTTTGTCTGTATCTTTATTCTCCCCATCCTTGTCACTTTCGCCTGGAATTTTCATGTCACTTTCGACTTCATTAATAACATATTTTTTTCCGTCGCGATCAATAACGGAAAGAATTGCTTTAGGTGTGACAAATTTTCCGCCATTGGGATAAATTGCATAAGTTGTAACTAAATCCCTCGGGCTTACGCCAAAAGTTCCGAGTGCAATACTTAAATTATTGTCCAATTTCGCATTGAAGCCAATACGATCAGCAAATTTTAAAATTGATCCAACCCCAACTTTATCAGCCATTTTAATAGTTGGAATATTTCTTGATTCTTCAAGCGCCGTTCTCATCGTCACTGGGCCTTTATAATCTCCCTCGTAGTTCTTAGGTTTCCAGCTCGATGCTGAATCAAAGCCTGGCATCGCCTCTGGAGTATCCATAATAATTGTAGCAGGATTATAACCATGCTCTAGTGCTGCTGAATATAGAATCGGTTTAAACGAAGATCCTGGTTGGCGTTTTGCTTGAATAACTCGATTAAATTTTGAAATTTTATAATCACTTCCTCCAACATAACTGACAATTTCGCCAGTGCGAACATCCATTGAAAATAATGCTCCCTGAACTTCGGCCACTTGATCCAATAGGGCGATAATATATTTTTGATTTCTTATAACATTCGCATTTTTCATTTTATTGAATGCAACAAGTGCTTCTTTTCCTAAATAACTTGTTATTGGTGCTGATTTTTTAACCATTTGAACGTGAATTAAATCACCTATTCGCAAAATAGTGGAAGGTTTATTCACTTCTTGATAATAGGCAGTGTTTTCACTGATACTGCGCTTATGCGCCCATTTAAAATAATCAAAAGGTATAATTCCAGGAGAGCCTGCAAGTGAAATATAAATCATTTTAGTCGGATCATCAATTTTAGTAATGACTGCTTCATATTGAGTGTTTGCAACAAGTACATTTGGAAATGAATCTTGATCATTTAATCCTGGAATAAATTCATCATCTGAACTTGACGAGCGAAGTTTTTTTTCTTCCTCTTTAATTAAATCATATAA
>JAURXW010000152.1 GCA_030654205.1 Bacteriovorax sp. | reverse complement strand
ACGAGAGTTTGAAAGTTCAAAAAGCTTTGTGATTCAGATAAGTTCATGAAGGTACCCACTGTCAAAAGAGTAGAGCCTTTCTTGTACCTAAGACTAATACTTCTAACTCGTTGATTGTTCATCATCTCTTTGTCAAAAGTTCCAATCCCTAATAATAATGGGGATGCCGCTAAACTGGCAGGACGGCAGTAAAAGGCCAGCCCATGATGAATGGAGGAAATGTCTTTGATCTCCAAAAGCTTTTAGGTCATACTAAAATAGACATGACTATGAGGTATGCGCACTTTTCTCCGAATCATCTTCAAAGCTCTTTGCGGTTTATGAATATGGTTGAAGATGAAGGAGAGTTAAGCGTTGTTAAGAATTTTATCCCATTTCTAGACCATGAGGAAAAAAATGTGGTGAATAACTTAATGATAATGAGTAGTTAGAAAAAATGGTGCCCGAGACGAGACTTGAACTCCTTTTGCCTGAAACGACTCAAAGAGTTGAGTGATTTAGTGCCTTCTTAATATAGATATACCTCTTTTAAATTTTTCTAAGTTTTTGTAACCTATTGATTTTATGTTTAGAGGAACAAGTGTCGGTTTGCCAGTACAATCCTCTTTTTTTGTAACCAAAAATAGGGTAAAATGGTTACAAATTGCAAAGGTAGTTATGAATCAATCTATTGAAAATAAAGTAAAAAGCCGCATATATGGTCATAAGGGGGGGTGGTGCTTTACTCTAAGAGACTTTGCAGATCTTGGAAGCCCCGAATCCATAAAGATATCTGTTCATCGATTATCTAAAGAAGGATTAATTCAAAGGTTAAAAATAGGCCTTTATTATTATCCTGAAAAAAGTGAATTATTGGGAGCTGTACCACCAAGACTTGAAAATATAGCTCATGCCCTAGCTAATAAGTATAAAGTAAAAATTCAGCCCTCTGGAGCTTATGCGGCCAATCTTCTGGGATTGTCAGAGCAAGTTCCTGCGAGGATGGTTTATTTAACAGATGGTGAAAGTAGAAAAATAATTATTGGAAAAAGACAAATCGTTTTCAAAAAAACTACGCCGAAGAATATGAGTTTAACAGGAAAGACATCAGGATTAGTTATCCAAGCTTTACGCTATATAGGGAAGGATCATATTGATGAGAAAAAAATTAATATTCTTAAGCGCAGACTCAGCGAAGAAGACAAGAAGATACTGGCTAAAGACGCTCAGTATGCACCAAATTGGATTATAAAAATCATTAGAGAAAATCTTATTGGAAGTGCCAATGGATAGGTTTTTAAAAATTTCAGATAAAGATAAGCTCGCTTCGTTTGTAAAAGCGGAAACAGTCATAGGTTTATCTGAAGACATCATCGAAAAAGATTTTTGGTTATGTTGGATTTTAAAAGAACTCTTTTTGCTGGAAGAAATTAAGGATCATCTGACTTTCAAGGGTGGGACATCTCTTTCAAAAATCTATAAAGTAATTAGCCGGTTTTCTGAGGACATCGATGTTTCGGTTGAAAGAGTTTATTTGGGCTTTAAGGATGAGACTGAACCCTCCAATGTAAGTGGTAAAAAAGCAAAATCTCTCATCGCCGACTTAGGAGAAGCTTGTAAAGAGTTTGTTCAGAAAGAACTTTATCATAAGCTTCACAAAGTACTAGAAGAAAAAATTGAAATTTCTGCATGGAAATTGGAAATCGATTACGATGATAATGATGGGCAAACCATCCTTTTCACATATCCAAAAGTTACTTCTAGAGCATCAAGTTATATTAAGCCTATGGTTAGAATTGAATTGGGTGCCAGATCTGATCACTGGCCAGTGAGTATGCTAAAAATAGCTCCATATGTTGCTGAAGTTTTGCCATCGTCATTAAGTTCCATGGATGCTGAAATCAGAGTTTTAAATCTAGAAAGAACATTTTGGGAGAAAGCGACAATTTTGCATTCTTATGCAAATTATCCTGATGGAAAGGGCATCCCTGAAAGGCAATCACGTCATTTTTATGATTTTTACAGCCTTCTAAATTCAGAAGGAAAACAAATTGCTTTGAAAAATATTGAGTTGTTGGAAAAAGTTTGTCAGCATAAAAAGCTATATTTCAAATCAGCATGGGCCGATTATGATAGCGCCAAAAAAGGTTCATTGAAGCTCATTCCAGGAGAAACTGTTTTAAAGGCAATGGAAAAAGATTATCGTGCCATGGCTGAAATGTTTTCTGAAAGCGCTCCAAGTTGGAAAGAGATGATAGATCTGATAGAGAAATTTGAACGTGATTTTAATAAATAATACTTAACTCTAGTTGTCCTTTTTAAATTGTAAAATATGTATAAAAAAGTTGCCCTCATCATTTCCTTTTTTTATGTAAATGTCACAATGGGTTTGGATTGTCCTCCTTGGCAATATTTTGTTTCTGCTCATCATAGAGATTCTTATTACCGCAAAGATGGAACATTTGTTAGTCCTGCCAATGTTGAAGCTCATTGTCGTGAGTATCTTTTTTCAAGCCCTCTAAAGATTAAATTTGAAAGTAAGATGCCGGAAGGCTGGCCTTATCAACTAGATTTTTTTAAACCTTGGACAG
>JAURXW010000328.1 GCA_030654205.1 Bacteriovorax sp. | reverse complement strand
GATCATGCAAACGTAAATCGCGTCTTATCCAGCACAAATTTTTTATGGTCATTAATAGTCCAAGTTTTACTTATGAAAAATGGCATTCAAAGCCGATTCAATCGTCTCGTATTGAAAATGAAATCCTAGTTCTGGGAGACGCTTTGATACCACCGATTGAGAATCAAGGATAACTGAAGCCATTTCACCAAATGCTAACTTAAGCGGGAGAGTGGGGACAGGAAAAATTGTTGGTCGATGAAGCGCATGGCCCAAAGCCTTAGTAAAATCAAAATTATTAACAGGAGTAGGAGCAACTCCGTTATAAATGCCAGAAAATTTTTCATCGGTAGCTGCACTAGCATAGAGATTTACTAAATCATCCAGTTCAATCCAACTCATCACTTGATTGCCGTCTCCAATTGGTCCTCCAAGACCTAATTGAAATGGTGGGAGCATTTTTTTTAGGGCGCCGTCTGATTTTTCAAGTACCACGCCTGTGCGTATAATAACTTTACGTTTGGTTTTGGTAAGTCCATCACTGGCAGCTTCCCATTGTTTACATAACTCTGCCAAAAAGCCATTACCTGGGATAGAATCTTCATTAGAAGTTTTAGTGCTATTTACAGGATAAATTCCAACTGCTGATGACGAAATAAAAAAATCTAGAGGAGAGGCCAAATGGCTTTCAATTAATTTAACCAAATTTTGAGTTGAATCCACCCGCGACTCTTTTAAAATTTTTTTCTGTTCATCACTCCATCTTTTTGCAGCAATATTTTCGCCCATTAAGTTTATGACACCAGATATTCCTTGAATTGATTCAAGAGGAGGTAGTTCCAAATTATTTTTCCATTCAAATGCAAAGACTTTAGCCTGAGGAAAAAGGGCCTTTGCCTTAAGTGCATCCCGAGTTAAGATATTTATCTCAAATCCCTTACTCAGAAGTTTAGCTGTCAATTTTTTTCCAACAAATCCAGTGGCCCCAGTAATTAAGATCTTCATATGTAAAACTCCTGTCTAAATGAAACTTAAGCAATTCTAGTTTTATACTCTATTTTTAACAATTGGACAGTGGTATGATTAAAATAGACAAGATTTAGACGGCCGTGAGCATACTTAAAAAGGACTTCAAACTAGTGATTACTTCATACACAATCCAAATGGCGTCGAAAATTTCGGGCGTTGGGGTACACACTATTCGAGCATGGGAGAAGCGCTATAAGGCTTTAGAACCCCTACGGGACTCTTCGGGTCATAGGACTTACACAAAAACAGATGTTGAAAAACTAATGCTGTTAAGTGAGCTATGTTTGTTGGGTTATACAATTTCTAAAGTGGCCAAATATGAAATCCCTGAATTAAAATTACTACTAAAAGATCTAGGAAAAGATGAAGTTTTATCAGATTCTTCTGAATTTAATTTAATCAAAGAAAAACCAACTGCTGATGCAAGCGGCTCCACCAATATTTTATTGTTTGCTTTAAAAGCTTATAAACTTGATGTTATCAATCAAGAAATTGGAAAGTTAAAAGAATTAGTCTCTGGCCGTGACATGGTTCTTGATATTATCAATCCATTATTAAAAGAGCTCAATGCGCTAAAGACTCGTGGTGAATTTAGTGTAATTCAAGAAGAAACTGTTATTAATTTGCTTCGATTTCACACAGGTCTTGGTCTTTATCGTCATATTGAAAAACGAGATAGAGGAACGACCAATATCGTCATTGCTAATTTTCTTGAAGGTTCAAATGATTTAGAACTTATAATGGCCGGCTTACTTTGCAATCATTATGGATTTAATTTTACTTATCTAGGTCCAAATATTTCAGTAGAGGCGTTGAGTGATTCGGTTAAATTTTTAAATACTAATTTAATTATTTTAGGAACCTTAAGCAATACGGGGACACATAGTCATGGAATAGGGCACATACAATCATATATAGAAAAATTAATGCTAAAATCAGCTCCTGATATTGAAGTTTTGTTAAGTGGAAATGGTGAATTGAATTTAGATAAAATACCGGCAAAAAGATTCAAATGTACTAAAACAATACTCGATTTAGACCAGTATTTATCTAAAAAACTTAATTAATTTTTTTGGATTATAAAATTTCTTTTATATCCTTTAAAATATCTTTTGGTTTGTCAGTTGGAGCATAACGATTTTTTGGAACTCCATTTTTATCAACTAGAAATTTTGTAAAATTCCACTTAACGGCTTTTGATCCCAAAATTCCAGGTAAAGATTCTTTTAAAAATGTAAAAAGAGGCGCAGCTTCTTCGCCATTAACATCAACTTTTGCAAAAAGTGGAAAACTTACGTCATAATTTAAACTACAAAAGTTTTTGATTTCTTCTTCATTTCCTGGTTCTTGCGAGCCAAATTGATTACAAGGGAAGGCCAGAATTTCTAATCCAGCATCTTTATATTCTCGATAAATTTCTTCCAATTCTTTATACTGTGAAGTGAACCCGCATTTTGATGCAACATTGATGATTAAAAGGGTTTTTCCTTTATATTGCTCCATTGAAATAGCTTCTCCATTAATATTTTTAACTTGAAAATTATAAATTGTTTGGGCCATTTGTATTTCTCCTGAATTCTTTTTTTGACTTTGAAAAATTGTAGGCCAAGAATAAGATAGAGCATAGTCAATTTTTAAAGACAAAAGTTTTACAAGGATAAACTAATGAATGCCATTGAGATCCGTGGAATTAAGAAATCATATGGAGCAGATTTCTCATTACACGACGTAAATTTAGAAGTTAAAATGGGTAGAATTTTTGCCTTGCTTGGCCCTAACGGTGCTGGAAAGACAACACTGGTAAAGCTAATATTAAACTTAATGCATCAAGATTCTGGTGAAATTAAAATCAAAGATGTTTCTTCTTTGCTTGCTGCTTCTAGAAGTGGAGTGGGATTTATTCCAGAGAAATTTAGTTTTTTTCCCTACTACACAGTGCGTGGAGTTTTGGAGTTTTTTGGAACTATGAAAGGTTTAATGGGAAGTGATCTCAAATCACAAATCGATAATGCCTTAAAAGACCTTAATATTGATGAACTTCAAAATAGAAAATTACAGTCCCTTTCTAAAGGACAGATGCAAAGAACTGGACTTGCCGCTCTCTTGGTTGGACAGCATGATGTTCTTATTTTAGATGAACCATTTTCAGGACTCGATCCGATTGGAATGCGGGATTTAAAAGATATTATTAGAAAACAAAGAGCAGATGGTAAAACAATTTTTTTAAATTCTCATATCCTTTCTGAAATGGAACAGCTTTGTGATGATGTTGCTATTTTAAATAAAGGTGAGATTCTTTTTAGCGGAAGTGTACAGAGCATTTTGGAAAAAGGTGAATCTCTTGAAGACTTTTTTTATAAAACAGTAAGCAATAAGGAATAGGATAAAGATATGACAACGATGTATAAGGCCCAATGGAAGGCAATGATAAAAGATACAATCTTAAAAGAATTGCGAAGTAAGACTCTTATTTTTATTTTTATTGCTACAACTTTGATGATATTTTTGTCTCATCAAGTCCTAAAAATGTTCATAAGCAGCAACGAAGGCAGCGCTGTTATGATTAATGGGGCCAATAGTTTAAGCTTAATGTTTACGATGATAAATGCTTGGAGTGTAATTATTGCAGGCATATTTGGAATAAGTTCAATTCGTTCTGATTTTGAGGATAAAATTATCTACCAGTATTTGGCATTTCCCATTTCAAGAACTCAGTATATGTTTAGCCGTATCTTTGGAACTTGGATTTTAGTTTTTGGTTATTATCTCTATTCTTATATTTTGTCGGCCATACTTTTTTCTATGGCAACTCATTCATTTGCACTTCATTGGGGACATCTCGTCAGTATGCTTTTGATGGGCTTGTATGTTTTTCTGGTTATTTTTATATCGTTTCTTTATTCGATGGTCGCTGGAAAAATCGGAGCATTCTTAATGCTGCTCGCGACAGTCGGAATTATTTCCATTTCTACCAGTAGTATCAGAGCGCTTGCCTATAGCGAATATTTCAAAGATTTAAATATTTTTAAATTATTTGGGCTCCTTGTTTATTTTTTCTTACCTCGATTAAACTTTATAACTGAGCTTGCGAGCAGTTTTTTATCTAAAGAAGAAATTAAATTAAATCTAGGGCTTGAAGCACTTCACCTAGTAGCAACCTCTGCACTTTTTATCTTTTTGGCCAATCGATTAGTTAAGAAAAGAAACTTTTAAATTTAATATTTTATTGTCAGTCCATCTTGCAAGGAATTCATATAGGCCTTTATGGCCGGTATTAATCCTGCAAGTGTTCCGGCCAAAAAGATACCAAGTAGGTAAAGCCACTCTGTTGATGAAAGCGGTTGAACCTCTAAATAAACTGAAAAATTTGATTCCAGCCATGGTCTAACAAAAACCAGTAGCCCATACAAAGACCCAACTCCTAGCACACAACCAAGTAACACTAAAAAACTAGATTCATAGATTAAAAGAGCGAATACATGTTTGGAGCTTGCACCTAATGATCTTAATATGGCCATTTCACGACGGCGTTCATTGATTGAAGTATAAAGTGAAATTAGAATACTTAGGACTCCAACGAGTAATACACAAAGGCTAACTAAGAAAAGAATTTGTTCAACGTAACCAATTGTCTGCCACATTTCTTGCAATGCAAGGGCGGGGATAATTGCCATGACTGGCTCTTTTTCATATTGATCAATTTCACGGCGCATTTTTAAAACGGCTATTCGCGATTTTAATTTCACCATAAAAGAAGTGATCTGAGTGATTTTGATATTTTCTTTTTTAAAGCGATCAGGATTAATTTTAGCTCCATCGGGAACACCTGTTTCCCACCCAAAGTGCATGGCCTCCATTCCATAAAGGTTAACAAAAACTCCTGTATCGATTGGGGTTTGAGTGGGGGCAATAATTCCTGTGATGTGAAATGGGGTTGAATCGTGGGACAGAATCGCTTGTGATGAAATGCCATGACTTAAGACAATGGGATCTCCTATTTTTAAATGAAATTTTTTGGCAACTTCACTTCCAAGAGCGACATCGAAAGTTTCAGCTGGAATTTTTCCAGATTCTAAGATGACTTGTTTATCGCCACGGAAACGGTAGTGTTGATAAAAATTTTCATCAGTGCCCACAACTCTATAGCCTTTATATGCATCACCTAAAGAGATAGGGATGCTCCATTCAACCAGATGACTACTTTTGATATCATCATAAGTAGACATGCGAATATTATTAACTGCTCCACCAATATGAAAAACAGTGTAAAGAAGAAGTTGGAGTGGTCCGCCTTTTGCCCCGATAATTAAATCAGTTTTGCTTATGGTATTGGTGAAGCCTTCTCGAGCGCCATTTCGAATTCTTTCAATTCCTAAAAAAAGCGTTACTGATAAAGTGATTGAAAGAACACAGAGCATAGAAGTAAATTTTCTATTGGCCATTGATTTATAAGTTAAAAAATTAATCATAGATAAACCTAAATTTTATTAATATCTGGAAGAGAAATTGTTCTGGGGAAATATTGCTTTAAGTGGGTGTCATGCGAGACAAACACTAAGGTAAATTTCCTTTTTTCCCACTCGCTTAAAAGTAGATTCATGAATTCAGTGGTATTTTTTTCATCAAGCGAGCTGGTTGGTTCATCGGCAATTATTAATTGTGGATTTCCTATCAACGCCCTTGCTGCAGCAACTCTTTGTTGTTGGCCAATAGATAAATCTGTAACTTTATTTTGTGCATAGGCCGAAAGACCTAGTGTTTGAATGAGTTCATCAGCCTGGGTATAAAAATCGATACCAGCTGCTCTTTTTTTATTAATTAAACATGGAAGAACAATATTTTCTTTGATGTTAAGATAAGGAATAAGATTAAAAATTTGAAAAATATAGCCAATATGCTCGCCGCGAAGATGATCTCTTGCACCTTGAGATATAGCGTGGAGATTTTGGCCTAAGACTTCTACCTTGCCCGTTTCAACCTCTAGAACACCTGCCAAAATATTTAATAAAGTACTTTTGCCATGTCCCGATGGCCCGTAAAGAAAAACTTTTTCGCCAGAGTTTATCACGAGCTTGTCTATGTTTAAGACAAGCGGTGTGTTTGTTTTTTTTGAATATGAAAATTTTAAATCATTTATATCTATAGATGTTGTCATAAAAATTATTGCTTTATTTCTTTGATTTTAAATCCTTCCATTTTATAAGAAGACTCAAGATCTTTATTAGCATCCAGAGTTATTTTTCCAGTTATTTCGACAGGATAAAATGAAGGTTGAACTGCGGTAGAACCTTTTTTCATTTTAACTAAAACTAATTGATTTGGAGGTGGAGGTGGTACGTGCATGCAGGCCGGGACGTAAGGCATAAAGAGAAATTCAACAACCGTTTTGGCATCATAATCAAGAGGCATCATAAAGCCTTTTATGGTAACTTCTTGGCCGAGAATTTTTTTAAGCTCACCTTTTGCAACAACAGACTTAGTTTTTGGATCGAGATCCAAAGTTTTTAGAGTTTCCCAAGTAACTTCCGTCGCGAAAATTGTAGAATTAAAAAAAATGAGCATCATTAGAAAGAGTATTTTTTTCATATTTTTCTCCAAATCTTATTAAGATTTTTGGCAAGATCCACAGACACCAAAAAATTCTAATCGGTGTTGGATATCTTTATAACCTTTTTTTACAAGTGTACTTTCAATTTTATCTAGAATGCAATCGTGGAACGAATCAATTTTTTTACATATTTTACAAATAATATGGTGATGATGATGGTGAGGATCATTAAATTCAAAATGGGCCATGTCTTTTTCAAGATAAGCCGAGGTAACGAGTTGGGTTTCAATGAATTGATTTAGGCAGCGGTAAATAGTGGCTTGATCACAAGCGTTTTTTGGCAACTTTTTAAAAATATCTTCAGCAGAAAATGGGCCATGTTCTTTAATGAGTAAAGCTAAAATCAATTTTCTGGGAAGTGTTACACTGAGTCCTTTTTCTTTTAAAAGTCCGACTATCTTTGCATTTTCTTCTTCTGTTTTGATTGAAGTGGGAAGTGTGGACATCAGGTTTCCTTATTACAAACGAAGCTTAGAGCTAATTTTAAAGGTGTAAGGGAGCTTTTGCAAGTAGTTTGCAAAAATAATTCTGCATAAATCTCTTTATCGTTTATCATTAAAGCATGGATACTATTAAAATTTTACTCATTGAACCTAATGAGTCTATAGGCGAAGTCATTACAAAAAGCTTACAAAGAGCTTTTAATGCAGAAGTTGTTTTTCTAAAAACATCTGCCGAAGGCGTTAAACGTCTAAAAGACAGAGAGAGTTTTTCATTAATTTTAGTTCGTAATAAAAATGATGAGACTCCCGAAATCAAAGAAGATCCTATTGCTGAACATATTTTAAATATAATCTATGATCAAGCACTTAAAATTCCTTTAATTGTAATCGGTGATTTTGAGCACACTTATAAAAAATATACATTAGTTTCAGAGCAATTTAGAATTGAAGAAATTAATCGCTTAGTGCTAAAAAGTCTTGGATTAAAAAAAGAAGATTTTGAGCATCTTAAACTTCCGGACTACGTGCCCTTTTCAATTAAGCATTTTTACCTAATGACCTCTTCTCCTTGTGCCATTTATATTAAACTTGTTAAAAAAACAGGGGACGAATTTGTAAAACGTCTAAAAAATAATGAAAATTTTAATAAGATTGATTTAAAAACCTATGAGGAATTAGGATTACAAGACTTTTATATTTTGCGAGAAGAGTATGAAGATTTTATGAATGGTTTATTTTTACAAACTATCGATAATCTCAAACTCCCAAGAAATCTCGAAGAAAACATGGAAGTTGTTGGTGATTCATTCGTCTTGGGTACGAATTTAATGCGAAGTTTGGGAATTAATGCCAATTGTATTTGCATGGTTGATCAAACACTTTTAATGATGAAAAATCAAATTCAAAAAACTGATAAACTAGGCGCACTTTTGCGTAAATTATTAGACGATAAGATGAGCTATTCTTACAGACGTTCGTACCTAATTGCGGCCCTTTCAAATACTCTTTTTCCTAAAATGGGCTGGGGAAGTGGAGACCAACAAAGTATTCTTCTTGAAAAAATTTGTATGGTGGCCTATTTTCACGATATCTATTTAGAAGATGAAAAATTGCTCAAGATTTCAAGTCTAGCTGAGCAAAAGTTTGCTTTATTGAGTCCTAAAGAAAATGATTTAGTTAATAATCATGCCAACCGAGCGGCAGTTTTAATTCAGAGTTATCCTAAATTACCCCAAGGGATTGACATGATTATTAAGCAGCATCATGGTGTTTCAAATGGAGTGGGCTTTCCCGAAGTGCTTACGGCCGGGATTTCTCCGCTTGCCATTTTCTTTATAGTACTTGAAGATTTTGCGACGAATATTTTAGCAATTTCCGGTCCACCGGAAAATTTAGTTAATTCTATGAGAGAAGCCTTAAAACCGTTAAAAGAAAAATACCAATTACCAAGCTACAGAAAAATAGTGACAGAAATTGAAATGATGATTGCTCCAAAAAAATAATTCTAAAATTTCCAAGTAGCTCCAAAAATCATAGATCCTTCAAGCCAAGCGCCATTAGTAGTTGGTGAAGCGCGAACAGGTTTTGGCAAAGTTTTGAGAGATGTTCCTATTAGCACATTTATTTCTTCACTCAATTTATAGCCAGGAAAAAATGAAATAACCGGCAAGACATAGGCATTCGGATGATATTCAGCTCGATTAGCATTAGCTTCAATTGATTTCACACCATAATAGTATTCAGCAAAGTCTCTATTGAAATATTCTAAGCCCACTGAACTGATAGTAAATATTTTTTCACCTAAAGGATACATCGCTGTATAGCGGAGTGAGGCTTTCGATCCTTTAGAGCGACCGTTGATATCACGGCTAAAAAGAAAATTAAATTTATGATATTTTATTCCACCACCAAAAAACCAAG
>JAURXW010000313.1 GCA_030654205.1 Bacteriovorax sp. | reverse complement strand
AATAAATGATGAAACGAAATTATCCGTATTAATTAGCGAAGAACAAGATGCTTATTTATGTGAAGTAACCGATGCGGATATTTATTTTAAATTACCTGAAAGTTATCCAGAAAGTTACAAAGGTGGTTGCACAAAGCATCTTGAAATTCTAAAGAGAAACCCTCGTTTTATTCCATGGTTTCCAGCGGTACAAATTGGTAAAGATTATAATGAAGCCGTTAAAATCTTAGAGCAGCTCCGCCCGCGTAAGATTGTAACCAATAATACTGGCCTGGCCTATAAAGCTTATGAAATGGGCATCGAATGGATAGCTGGCCCATTTATGAATACGACCAATTCCCATGCTCTTATTGTACTTAAAGAAGAATTTAACTGCGCTGGCGCATTTATCTCTAATGAGATTAACCGTAATCAAATTAGAAATATCACTCGCCCGAAAGACTTTAAATTAATGTACAGCATTTACCACCCAATTTTGTTGATGACGAGCCGCCAGTGTTTTTTCCAGCAAACAGTTGGATGTAACAAAGCTGCTATTGATGACAACTGTATGCAAACTTGTCAGAAGGCCACCACCATTACCAACGTAAAAGGTATTTCTTTTGCCGTTGATAAACAAAAGGGCGGCTACCCTAGTATTTACAATAATGAACAATTTTTAAATCTTGAAGCGATAAAAGACTTATCTGACTTATTTGATGAATTTTTTATCGACCTAACTGATATTGGTTCCGGCTCAAAAGAAAAATTAGACAAGGTCATCTTGATTCAAGAATTTGAAAAATTACTAGCAAAAGATGAAAGTGAGAAAGCCTTAATCACTTTAAAAAACATGGTAATTAATTCAACCAATGCTCAGTACGAGCAAGGTCTTTAACTCTTTATAAGAAATTTGTTAATTTAAGCCTATATGTAATATTTGTAATTTATATTTTTTAACTTGTTAAGAAAATGACAACATCAATTTTGGTTTTAACTTCAAACCTTAATTGGGAGAATTTTATTTACAAATTAATTATAGTTTTTTGTTTTTCAATTGGAACTTGCTTGGCACATATTCCATCACTCTTGCTTCCGTTAAAAGGGACACCCATTTCTTCCTATTTTCTAGGACAAGCAGATGTGTCGCGAGCAGTATTTTCAGAACTTACACAAACAGATGATTTTATTGTACTCCAGTTCAATGTAAAAAATAATGAGAAAACATTAATTCAACTTTTTACACCTTACTGCGAGTTGATTCCTAGGTATGAACAATTTCAACCGACTGCTTATTTAATCAAAGGTGATTTGCCTTGGAAATATCAAGGTGAAAGCAATAAGGATTTTATAAAGCGAGTGGGGAAAATTTCTGTAGCAAAAGTGGAATCTTCATATCCTGATGGAAAACGCCCTCAGTTTTATGAAGATTTTGCAAAACTAACTTATTGGGTTGGAGGTGAATGGCGAGGTCTATTAAAAAAAGGATTATACGCTATTGTAGTCTTTGATGCTCATAAAGACAGGGGAAATATTGTGATAACGATGAATGAAAAGGAAGCATGGACTCCTGATTTATATAAATATGTAGCTGAAGTGATGCCTGCCATTAGTAAAGGCTATTGTGACCCTCATGGGTATACAGGTAATTTACCAGGGGAGAAATAATAAGAACTCATTGCGAAATGGATTCATCTGGATCATTTAGTTAATATTTATATTTCACTTAACATTGTTAAAAATATTTTGATACTATTTGGGGCTGTAGTCGAAATCTAATTAAATCTTTCCATTTTTTCCGAATAAGTTTTTTAAATTCTTTTTTTCGTCGATAAAAACTTTATCGATTATCTTATGCTAAACAAGTACTAAATTTTGGAAGTTGGAAATAATTTTTTGATGTACTTTCACATTTACTCCCAAACTCTTGGCCAAGACTAGAAAGTCAGAAGCCAAGTTGCTATTGCCTGAGGATCACTAAACACGCGCAAAACGCGGGTAATAGGGGCTTAGTAGGTGTATGTTTATTTTCCTTTAGATTCAACTATTGTTTTTAACTTTGCCAATCCTCTTTCAAATTGATCCCCGATCATTTTATCGAGATTTATCACTTGGGATAAAACTCTTGGTACAAAAGATTCCTCATAGAGTGACCAGATAAATATGGTCGAAGAAACTTTTTCTTCCAAAAGATATTCTCCACGATTTGTTCCTTTAAACGGTTTTTCAAATTCAAGGCGTACGGTGACCTTTTTGTACATTTCACTCTCGATAACAGTTGCCTGACCTTTCCCTGTTTTAGAATTTCCATCCCATGTGGATTGGGCACCAATGCCTTCAGCGGGGCCGAAGTAAGTCATTTTTAATGTAGGATCATCCATAGTGAAAGGATTCCACTCCTGCATTATCCGCGGATTATTTGCATATGGAAAAATTTCTGCAGGAGTTGCATTGATTATAATTGAACGGGTGACCTTATATGATTTAGGTGCCCGCAAAATGAGGACGATGACTGCAAAAATGATGATGGCGATTAGTGAGAGTGAAATTTTTAAAATCATGAAAATTCCCTTGCTATTTGTTTTTAGAATTTTGAAAGAGAAGCTGTATATATTTTTCGAGATGATCAATACTATCGCTTGCGAAATTCACATCACCACCTGCCTTTGCGATTATAAAAGAATCTTGAATTACGGTTTGAGTATGTAATGCAAGACTTTGCGGAGTTCATTGTGCCATTGTATACAATGTACCGACTGGTCGGTTTAATATCAAATTGATTTTTACGAATTATCTATCGCGATTCGCAGTGGATGGCCCTGAATCAATAGCATTTTAATCAGTCAAAATAAAATATATCAGATCAAAAAAGCCGGGCATTTTTACTTCTTGTAAAAAGAAGACCCAGTACACGAAATTTCTTATCATGAATCATAATTAAAAAGTATCACCTTGCTTTAGGCCATTAATCCAATAAGACCGTGCGAACTTTTTTTGAGCCATGCTTCTTTAAAGCGCTACTGTGCTGAAGTAAAAGTCCGATTGCTTCTCTGCGAATTTTAGTTGGTAAAGTCGCATCTGTTAAACCATCCAATATTTTATACGCAGCAAAGCTATGGGGCATATTTTTGTCTTTTTTCGCTTCACTTGTTAACTTGTTCAAGAATTTTTTGGGACTTCTCGCAAGTGCTAATTCAGCAAGTTTCGCTCGATATTCAAGATCAATCTGAATTAGTTTGGGGAATGATTTATAATCAGAAAAATGTTGGGCTTCATGTGAAAGGTAATGAATATTGAAAGTCGGGCTATCAATTTTATAAGCCTGCTTTACGCAATAGAGTGCGTCCTTTCTTGCCCATCCTCCAACATAATATTTTCCAAAAGTCGCATAATGCATCCAACCTAGCTCAAGGAATTGTTCGAGGAAAATGACTTTAACTTTTTGCTTTTTTTCGGGAAGAGAAACATTAAATATTTTGAAACTTTCTTTTTTCCAGATCATCAACGAACGAAAAGGTTTCACCGTTCCAAAAAGAGCTAAGAATCCTCTCTTATGAAACTCTCTCTCCAGAATTTTTTCTAGCTTTTCGAAAGATGCGACTGTTGAGAATTTAACACCTTCATTAAACATAATTCTTTTTAAATCTTTAGAAAGAATTGCATTATGATTTAATAATTTCTTTGGTTGAAGAAGGGCTTCTCGATAGTATGCACGATATGATCTTATAATTGATTTAACAAAATCATCTTCACATTTAATATTCTCTTTTTCATTTTTATTAACAAAACGAGCCAAAAATTTCTCATGAAAAATTTTAAGCTCTTTATCCCCACTTCGATTTAACTTTTGAAGTGATTGTATTGCAGATTGGAGGTCTGCCTTTAAACAATAAGAGTAGTAAGCTTGAAGGACATCATTCATTTCTCAATTCATCCTTTGCGAAATCTGGCAAAAATATTTTATCTTAAATACAACGAAAATGAAAATCCCTGTGGTACATATTTGGCACACGCTTAATTTTCAAAAAAAATTCATGAATTATTTCGGAAGGACAACCCAACCATCAGTGATGGTGGAGGTGGCCACCTAGTAACGAAATCAAATCGTTAGTTGGTGTTTGTAGCCAAAATAGCCAAAGGCCATCTCCCTATGAGAAAACAACATTTTCTAATCAGATTGCAATCAAGTTTTAACTACTTGATGAACTCTAAAGAGCATCGTTGTAGAAATTATAATAGTGCTATTTTGGGTTGTAGTCGAGATCTAATTAAATCTTTCCATTTTTTTTCGAATGAGTTTTTTAAACTCTTTTTTCTTATTTTCTTCGATAAAACTTTTTTCAATAATCTTATCCCATGCAGGTAATAAATCTTTAAAGTTTGAAATAATATTTCCATGCACTTTTGTACTTATTCCGAAGCTTTTTGCAAGGACTAGAAAATCAGAACTCTCTAACTTATTTTTCTTTCCATTAATCACAAGTGCTGATTCTTCATTGTCGTCATGAATGTATAGATCAGTTGAAATTAAGTCATAAGCGGGACTGAGCAAAGTCTTCATTCCATTTTCATTTTCATAAATCAAAGAAATATTTTTCAAGTGAGCATCTACGTTTCCAATAATAAAATTAAAAACGGTCAGTTCATACAGTCGGTATAAATTGTCCCCTGGAAAATCAGATTGCTGTTTTAAAACTTTGCCCACTTGCTCAAGACTGCCATTATATTTTTTAAACGTTTCCTTATTCAATATTTGGCAAAAATCTTCTTGGTGATATTCATGATGATAAGCATTCCGATCAAATCGAACTGCAACAAAACCTAACTCACCAGAGTTCGTTGGGATGAGGGCCCCCTTCTCTACTTGAATTTTCGCAGCTTCAGCTAGTTTTAAACAGAGATGCTCATTTTCTGGCAGATGAGGTGGTTCACCCTTGGTTTTAAAAATAAACCTTCCCCAAAGATCGGTCACAGTCATTCGCGAATTCTTTCCATGTTCTTCTATTAAATCCAGTGAAAGTTTTTTCTGTACTCCTGCGATAGTAAGCTTTTTGTTCAATTGATTTTTAGCAAGCTTTTCTAATAGTTCATTATCAATATCGACGATTGGATTTATTTTTTTTCCAAAAATCTTAATCATGCACTCTTCGTGATAAACTTCATCTGATTTCTCATAACAAATTAAGCATTTCCCAAAGGGTTTAAATTGTTCTTCGGTTGAATGTTTTATCGAAATATTTTCTTTCTTAGCTTCTTTCGTATTATCTTTCTCACCAATATGAACTGCACCGATAGTGTCGTGACAAAGTCTTGTTAACAATTCAAACCGGTCACGAAGTGGATTCAAGCGAAGCTCTGTACTCGCTAAATTCAAAAGCCACCCTTCTGGAATCAGGCCATCAAAAAATGGGAACAAACTATCTGACTCGAACAACTTATCACTCTTTGGCAGAGTCAAACTGATTGGAGGGTTATTTGAATTTAAATACAATTCATCATAACTGAAGATAAAATTTTCATCGCCCGTTTTCTCTAGAGTTCCTGCCATTATGTTTTTATAAAAAACTGAAACCTTATTCATCGTCTCTTCGCATTTTTACAGCACTAACCTCAAGGCCGAAATATCTCAAAACCTGGTTCAATTTATCCAATCGAACGCTCTCTTTGCCTTGCTCTACGTCTCGAATAAACCTAAGACCAACACCCACTCTCATGGCGAGTTCTTCTTGTGAAAGCTTCAATTCTTTTCTTTTATTCTTAACAATATTAGCTGTAAGAGGTCGTTTTTCCATCACATATATCCCCGATCAGGTATACTTTGTTTCACTTTATAGCTATTATACCCGAAAAGGTATAAAATGCAATTTTAGGGTAAATTAATCCCGAACGGGTATAGTTAAAAATAGTTGTGCTTAAGATCAAGTGACTACAATTTTATTAACTTTCTCGTCCCAAATCTGCCCACAATTATTCGTAATAATCGCTTTATAAGCAGATTCATGGGCATGATAATACGATTTTTGTTTTTCAGTTATATTGTTCATAAGGCTTCCTTTAATTATAAGAACACCAAAATCCAGATTTTAAGTCAAAACTCCACTTGGAACCGTAAATTATGTTATTACCGAGGATAATTGGAACATTTTCCATTTTTTCTCGCAAGTATGCTCCAAATTCAAATGAAGCCATTTCAACATTTTGTAATTTCAAATGACCTATTTGTACCTCATGACAAGAATATACATTGGATGGAACTTTATTGCCGTGAGCATCTTCACCATCCTCAGATCTTATCAATTGGAACATGCCTGAATTATCTCTTACAAATTTCTCATCGATCACTGTCGAGTCTGAACCAGTATCAAATAAAGCAAAAATTTTCATTTCACATAATTTAAGAGGTACTGTTAAATGCCCAGTTGATAGCCAATTAATCTTTTCTAAGCTTTCTGTTCTTGAAAAATTAGACAGAAGATTTAGCCGTTCACATTTAAGATCAATTTCAATGAGTAAATCTTGAAGAAAATCCAAACCTAAAATACTTCGTTCTCCACGATGAATTTTAAAATTCTTATAAACCCTTTGCCCAAATTGAACTTCTGACAAAATTATCACATCTTGATTTGTACCTATGCCCGATGTACCCTTTGATTCTTTTTTGCCAAGGCTCTCATATTTATTTGTATGACTATCGCTCATAATTTGAGAAGAAATTGCCCCAGTATCAAAAAGAAAACGACTTTTGATTCCATCTACATAAATTTCAAGATCGGGTAAGTATGTTCCTGCGGTCTTTGAATAAATAATCAGAGGAATTGATTCTAATATGTCACTCATTCGAAAAGTTCCTTACTCATAAATTTTTATCTGCAAATCTTATCTATTATTGTTTATATAGTCCATTTCTCCTAAAGAAACTTCCATTTTGGACGCAACTATCCCTTCCCATTTTATGAAAGGCTTTGTGGGCAATACTTTTGTTAGTCAGAATGTGGAATGAAAAAGAAAAAGTATTATGAAAACTCTACCGGCACCACGGAACCACGCTACACCAGACTTTCCCTAATACTATTTGGAATTGTAGTCTAGGAGGATTATTTTTTTTGATTCTTTGATAGCCAAGTTAAAACTTCTTTTTGAAATTCTTGAACAAATTCTCTAAGCTCTTTTACATCTTCAGCCGTAGCGCCACCGACAGAATCATATTCGACAATATTTCGCTTTCTTCTACAAGCATCGAGATAGTCACTGTCATCTTTTTTGTGAGCACCTAATATAAGTGGAATCATGGCAAAGGTATTCATATGATGTCCTTGCCCTTTTACTCTGTAACCAGAAGCACGGACAAGAACATTTGCTAACTTAAGTGCGGCATTATAAGCAATTCCAAATTGCCAATCGTCAGAGATTTCAGTTTGAGAAGAATCTTCTAAGTCTCTTTCGACTATTTTAAATAAATCAGTAATTTCATCTTTAGATGAATCCTGCTTTACTAAGACTCCACTTTTAATAAAATTATCTATACTCATTTACATTGCCAATAACTGGTTTTATTACTTCTTTAAGTACACTTGTAACAAAATGATCTTTGGATTTAATTCTCTTCTTAAATTCATCTTCTGTATAGATATGTGGATTTATTTCTCGTCCTAATTTTTCCTGGAGACCGGAAAGCAACTTTGTCAGGGCCCTCATGCCAAGATCACCTATGACGATCAAATCAATATCACTGGTTGCTTTTTCCCTATTCGTGGCCATTGAACCAAAGAGGAAAGCGCATTCGATCTTGGGATCATTTAATTTCTCTTTCAACAGCGAAACTATCCCTACAGTTTTTTCGACGATTGAGACAAGATCTGAATAAATCGGATTTTCAGTATTGGCCTTATAATAGATTCTATTACCGTCTTTTCTTGCTTTGATTAAGTCGATTTTCGCTAGATGCTTAACCTCTTTTTGGAGAGAGTTGATTTGTATGTGAGTGAGCTTTTCTATCTCTCGAAGATAATGCTCTTTTCCCTCTCCATCAAAAAGAATTCTCATGATTTCTGCACGTGAATCTGAGGTAAATAATTCTGAAAGCATATTGTTCAACCTTGTTGATCAATTGTACCATAAAGTGAAACAATCATCAAGGGCGGCACTGATGGCATATAATTAGCTTGTTGCGCAACGTCTCTCTCAATTTCCCTTGACCCTCTCGTTGAGCTATTCGAAAATTTCTAATAGTTGAAACCTCTTGAATAGGTTCTTCTATAACCTCTTTGGGATTGTAGTCTATATTTTAAATTTAAGAATCTTCTTCTCAAAAAACTCTGATCCCCAAAGTTCTAGCGTTTCAGCCTTCTCTGATTTTAAAAACTTTCTCACGTCTTCTGTTGTTTTTTTCCAATCAATGTTTGTAATTTTTTTTCGTAATTCATCTTTAATAAATTTAGCATTCAACTCAATTTCTTTATTTTGCCATGGACCCGTTTGGAATAAGGCATTTTTAAGGAAAGCTAAATTAGGGGTTATATCTTGAGAAAGATACCAAAGTAAGTCATACCAATCTCTCCCCTTTACGTAAGGGCGACAAAGTAGTGCATGAATTTTTCCTGACAAACAGCTTTTAAGATCATAGGCAGAAACAGGAAAGTCCAAAGGAAAATTTACATATTCGACAGACCTATCTGCTCCAATAGGAGGATTTGTATCGATTTCAATTTTGATTTTAATTTTTGAACGTGTATCTTGAAAATGCTTAAACGTAAGAACGTTCTTAATTGAGTCATCTTTTATAAATCTACTTTGCACTGCTTTGTCGCTTAAGTCTTTTTTATCAAATGATAAGTCGTAGCCATAAGCATTCATGTAAACCATGGTTTTATCCAAATAATCATCAAGCGAAAATTCTTGATCCTTTTTCCATAATGAAAAATCTAAATCTTCAGAAAATCTATCAAGCCCATGAAGAATCCTAAGACTTGTTCCACCTAAAAAACATGCATCTTGAAAAAAACCAGCTTTATAAAGTGAGTAGAGAGCCACCTCTTGAGTGATCTCCTTCAATGCATTCAATTCTTCATCTTGTCCTGATGGATTATATTTTTCGAGTCGCTTTTGAATAATATCTTTCATTTAAATCCTTTCACTAAAATTTCAGCCAATTTTCTGGTATTTTTTTTCCTATAGAGATCACCTAGACTTAGAATTTCACTTGCTTCATAAACTACCAAATAATTTTTCAATTCATTGAGATCAATTCTTAAATCTTCTTCAAGATCTCCAAGATTTTTGTAAACTTTACGATTGCTATAGATTGTATCAAACAAGGCCCGAAGAGGACTTGCTATCAAAAACGAAAGTTGATCATCTTTTACCACGTCTAAAAAAAATGGTGTTATAGGAGAATGTGAAAAACTAAAAATACCTTCCGTTGTCTTAAACATTTTCTTCTTCTCTTGAATGCATGCCGAGGTAGTCTCATAAACTGCTTCTGGGATTAGTCCATAATGAGACAATGCAGATTCAAAAGAAATAAAACTTGGATTATATAAAAAGTTAGCTAGATAAAATTTTGAAATTGTATTTTTATTTCTTGGCTCAACTAAAGAGTAAACTCCTCTTTTAAATTTTTTCAAATGTCCTTGTTTAAAATGATAACTGAGAGAATTATGAATCTTCTCTTGGGTCGTCTCAGGCAAAATGATCTTTAGATCTTCATCCGTAAAGATCTTATTTGGGACTCGATTTTCGATAGTTGATAAAAAGCCGTCTCTCATTATTCACCCAATAACTATGAAATAATCGTGTGTATTGTATATATTATAACACATCTTTGACCAGTAACTATTAATAAACCATAGTTACTAGCCAAAATAGTGGGTTTTACGTATTTTCAGCGAGTTGAGTAATGATTCTCATTTGTTAGTCCTTTTTCTTAAAACCTTTTCGAAGCATTATAAAGTGTCACAATATGACACTTTTATGTAACTACAATCCAACATCGATCGCCGGATAAGCAGGTATATATCTCTCGTCCAAGTTACAAGCATTAACGAACAGAGTTTTATCAACTCTCAAGCATCCATGTCCTTCGTGAATATGCCCAAAGGCATGTATTTTGGGCCTAATCTTTATTACCGTTTCCAAGAGATCTTTGCACCCTACTCTTTCACCATGATGGCATAAATCTAGTATTCCAAATGGCGGTCCATGTGTAATGAGAACGTCAGTATCAGGCGGAATCAGATCCCAATGCTTTTTAATTTCTTCGCCACGTGCTCGATTGAAGGCCCAGTCGTGAAACCAAGGTTGAACTGGAGATCCCCAGAATTTAACATCATCAATCTCAATGCCGGAGTCATTTAAATAAATTAATCCATTATCTAAAAAATATTTTTCTGCTGTTTCTTTATTTTGATCGTCAAAACAGAAGTCATGATTTCCGGCAATGATAATTTTATATTGATAATCTAAATTTTTAACAAATTTAGAGAAATCCTCAACTTGTGACAATTCTCCACGATTAGTAAGATCACCACAAAAAACTAAAACATCACCGCCTGAAAAATTAATTTTCCTATGACGGTTATGTGTATCTGAAAAAAATGTTAGTTTCATAATTATTGCCTCAATTTATATTAATCATAAAAGGACTTAGTTAAAAGGACTACATGCGCGTAGTCCTTAAGTGGAATAAAAAAATCAACTTGAAGTAAATCAATAATAATGTTATATTTCTAAGATGAAGATCAATTCACATTCTTTCGCATTCATCGTAACTATCATCACCACCCTTTAAGGGTCATTATTTTTTTACCCTCAACTTAGAGGGGCACATTTACATTTCAAATATTATTTATTTTTAATTGCGAAAAATTCGCATGGAGATTTTATGTCATATTTATATGATCATCGCTTTTTAGCAGATGAGATGGAACTATATTTTTTTGAAGAGATGGTTGGAGCAGGCTTGCCTATGTGGTTACCAAATGGCGTTTGCATTAGGGAGGCGTTGGAAAAATTCATTAAAGACAAGGAATTTAAATCGCAATACCAGCGAGTCTCAAGTCCTCAATTGGCACGAGCGGAATTGTATCAATTATCAGGTCATTTAAAATGGTACAAAGATGATATGTATCCTGAAATGAAATGGCCTGAAGATCATAGTTCTTACTATCTTCGCCCAATGAATTGTCCTCATCATCATAAAATATTTTCTAGTGTCCCAAGAAGTTATCGAGAGTTGCTATAAGTCGTTGGGGCTTGTGGGGTATCACTATCGTTTATCAAAACATGACTCAAACAAAGTAAGTGAATTAGAAGGATCTTTGGAGAACTGGTTGATAGGTGAAAACATTCTGCGCGAGTGTCTTATTGAAATGAATTTAGACTTCTATGAAGAGGCAGGAGAGGCTGCTTTTTATGGACCTAAAATCGATATTCAAATGAAATTTGGAAAATATCACTCAAAACCAGCCACTTTAACATCACGCAAAATTTCAAGATATTCCTCTGGCTGGTTTTCAGTAATATTTTCCAGAAATTCTATAATGAGACTCAAAGCAATAAAGAAGAATCTATCTCAAGTATACAGTTAGATTTTTTATCACCTGAAAGATTCGATTTAGAATTTAATGTATTTCATGAGTCTCCCTAGCTTTATAACTCAAATTTCAACTGCTGAGCTATTACAAACAAATCTCTATTGTTAAATCGCTCCCAAGTTCCTGGCAGTCTGGCAAATTGCTTATCAACTTTTAGAAAATACTTGGAGTTCAGATTTTTGATGTGAATCTTGAATCCGTATTCATACTGAGGATCTTGAGAAGTGATGATGGTGAAATACTCATTATCAATTTGATCTAGTATCACTAAAAAGTTTACTTCGGAATTGAAGTAAAGTCGCAAGTCGCTGACGACAAATTCATTCTTCATAACAGACTCCTGGCTATGCTGATATTTTAATCGTGTCCAAGTTTTCAAATTCATCTTGAGAAAAAATAAAGGCAAACTGATATGGATCTTCTTTGATTTCGATTTCAAAGAGCATAAAGACCACTTTTTCGCTCTCAAAGAAATATTGTTTTTCAAAGGGCAGCGTATCCAAATCTCTTTTGAATTCTTTCCTATTCAGGACGGCCAATTCTCGAATCGGCATAAAGAGCCCGTCTGTTATACATTCTAGGGTAGCTACGGATTCTGCCTCTAGGAGAGGCTCTTGAAATCTATATTGAGTGACGAATAAAAATGTATTCTGATGAAAGTTGAAAACCAGACCGAATGAATCTTCGGGCAGGGTCTCATAGAGCTCATGGTAAATCATTATGTCGATACTTTTAGAGGT
>JAURXW010000014.1 GCA_030654205.1 Bacteriovorax sp. | reverse complement strand
AAGATTATTTCCTTCATGAAAGGCCTTAATCGAAACTTGTCCTTCTTCACTTTTACCTGCGGCCAATCTCTCGCTGGTGCTTTCAAGACCATGATCGACAGCGTTTCTTACAATGTGGACTAATGGATCTGCCAAATGCTCTAAAACTGTTTTATCAATTTCTGTTTCTTCTCCAATAATTTCCAAATGAACTCTTTTATCTAAAGCCTTTGAAGTATCCCGCACAATTCTTTGCATTTTTTGCAGAGTTTGTTTAAGCGGAACCATTCTTAAGCTCATTGAAATATTTTGAATTTCTTTTGAAAGTTTTGATAAATGAGATAGTGACTTTAGCATAAGAGGGTTTTGGACTTCTTCGCGATGTTGATTAAGAACAGTTTGAATAATAACTAACTCCCCAACTACATCGTTGAGCATTTCAACTCGGGCCAAACTTACTCGAATACTGTCATCCTCTGCTGCTCCCTTGTTGGTTGGAGCTTTTTTATGTTCGGGATGTTCAGCAACTTTTTCCACCACTTCGGGTACTACTACCAGAGTGGGTTTCGCGGTTTCAGTTGGAAAAAATGAACGAGCTCTATCCTCTAATTGATCTTCAGAATAAACTTCACGAGGAGCATCGAGGTCTCGCTCAAAGCTTTCTAATAAAGCGAGATCCTCAGCTGAGATTGTATCCGCCATTGCAATTTCTTCGGCCGGCGCCATATTTTCTGCTTCTGCTTTTGGAGATCCACTCGTCAGTTTGCCAGATAGTGCCAGTTGAATTTTAGCGATAATATCAACAGAGCTAAATCTAGAATCAAGGTCCATGTTAAGGGCCTTAATCATTACGCTCACGTGATCATTACACTCTAATAAAAGTGAAACAATTTCGTCTGTGATTTGGATATGACCTTCTTTAACTTTTAAAATAAGATTTTCCATCTCATGCGTAAACTCGGCCACATCGCCAAATCCCACAGCTCTAGAAGTCCCTTTTAAATTATGGGCCAGCCTGAAAATTTCATTCATTAAGTTGGCATTATTTTTATCGCTTTCTAAGGCGAGAAAAGCTTGCTCAGCATCATCAAGGAGTTGTATGGCCTCGGCCAAAAAATCCAACTTAACTTCTTTTTCAAATTCATTCATAATCTCAATCTCGGTTGATTCAGAGTTCATAACGTCTGGCCGATTCATCGGTATTTCGCAGGGATTTGTTAATTTAAAATAATTTGCTTTGTTAATTCAGAAAGGGCGCGTAATAGGCTGAAAGATCAATGAGAAATACCTGACAAAACTTGATTCTTCTCTATTATCGGATATAATACTTCAAGTTTTGCACCTAATTTGGATAAATATATGACTTCAATAAAAATTGACCCCGCAATCGCTGAAGCTTTAAAAAATTACAATTTGCCTGAAAATTTAGGATTTGGTCAGGTAATGGCGCCAATCATGGCCAGTTGTGTATATGAAAATGGAAAATGGGGCGAATTAGAGTTACTCCCATATGGCCCGATTTCTATGTACCCAAATGCTAAAGTCCTTCATTATGCTCAAGAAATTTTTGAAGGAATGAAAGCTTACCGCGTGGGTGGCCTTGGTCCATTTATTTTTCGACCAGAGGAAAATCACCTTCGTTTTAATCGCTCCGCTGAACGCATGGCCATGCCCCATATACCAATAGATTTGTTCATGCAGGCTTCCTTGGAATTGACTGCCTACTCTGCCAATTTTGTTCCGAGACGTTCTGGTGAATCACTTTATTTAAGACCTTTTATGTTTGCTACTGAAGAAGCTTTAGGAATAAAACCATCAGAAAAATTTCGTTTTATGGTTATTGCTTCTCCATCGGGATCTTATTTTTCTCCAGGAGGACTCTCGGTTCTCATTGAGCGCCATGGAGCTCGCGCCTTTCCTGGTGGAACAGGCTTTGCTAAAGCGGGTGGAAATTATGCTGCTAGTTTATTAGCGGCCATCAAAACAAAACAATTAGGATTTGTGCAAACTCTCTGGCTAGATGGAAGAGATAAAAAATATATTGAAGAAATGTCTGGAATGAATTTTTTCGCTGTTATTAATAATGAACTTCATACTCCTGAAATTAACGACAGTATTCTGGAAGGAATTACGAGAAAATCTATTATTACACTTGCAAGAGATCATAATATTGTGGTCGTTGAAAGAAAAATGGATATTAACGAATTGATTGAAGATATTAAGGCTCAACGTTGTACTGAGGCTTTTGCCTGTGGAACAGCAGCAATTATTGCGCCCATTGATTATCTCGCAGAAGAATCAGGAGAGCGTTTTCCATTGAGAGATCATGAAGGAAAAGTGGCCCTAAAACTGCGAGAGTTATTGCTTGCAATTCAAGAAGGCAGAAGTCCAGATATTTATAATTGGATTATTAATATAGAACCAAAAAATTTATAAAATTATATTTGGTAAAAAAAGCAGACATAAAATTCCAATCACCGTTGGAATTAAGGCCCAGAGAAAAAGCTTAAAAGGATTAATACCTTCTTTGCCAAAACTCTCACCTAAAATAGCAAAACCTGCAGGATTTGGAGCGTTGGCAATAACCGTTAATCCACCACCAGCGATAGCTCCAGCGACTAAGGAGTATTTTCCTGAATCACTTAACTCAACCAAAGACCCTAAATAAGTTAAGGCCGCATTGTCGGTTAAACTCGTAAGTAAAGTGGCACCAATTAATAATGTTAGATCTGCCATTTGAGAAAGAACTGGTTTAAGCCACCACGCCTGCATAGTTCCTAAGCACACAAGGCCTGCCAAAAAAAAGCTTACCAGAAATGATTCTTTAATTTTTAATTTATCCTGATATTTTTCCGTGATTATCATAAGGCCCTGAAAAAGAAAAAAGAGCGCTATAAATACTTTTGGGTGATGGGAAAAATAGACTACAGAAAATAAAAAAAGCAGGTGAATAACAACTAATATAAAAGATTTTCCGGAAGAAAGAACAATTATTTTTTTCTTTTCTTTAGTCGATTTTCTTAAGCTTACTCCAATGAGTTCATGTCTAAAATAATAGGCATAAAGAGACGTCGAAACGAGAATGGCCAATAAAGATTTGTACCCAAAATGCTCGAGCATAAAAAGCGTTCCCCACTGCCATTTTGAAGCCACCATTAAAACGGGAGGGGCCGCGAAATGAGTTAGAGTTCCACCAATCGAAACATTAACAAACAACAAAGCTATCGTTGCGTATTTTAATTTAAGTGAAATTTTTTCTTTGAAGATTGTGTCCAATAAAATTAAAGCTGAAACTGTCATCGCCGCCGGTTCAGTAATAAAAGAACCCAATATTGGTCCAATAACAAGAGCTGAAATATAAAACGAGAGACGTTCTGAAAAAGGCAGTAGAGTAGAAATAAAATGAATAATTTTTTCGGCCAACATAATAATTGGACGAGTGGCGGCCATGCACATAATGACAAAAACAAAGGCCGGTTCGGTAAAATTAAGGGATTCGAGATAAATAACGGTGGAAGACAGGCCATTGGTTAAAATAAAAAGTCCCAAGAAAACAAATGACCATAATCCAAAAACAATTTCAATATCTGATAAAAGATGCCAAAAATTATGTTTTATAGAATTTGCTGCATACTTAATTGCAATCATTTTAAACTTGTTAATTAAAAAAGTGTGAATGATCGCAATTAAAAATAGTAGACTGGAAATAATTTCAATAACAGATGGATGAACCAAAGGATGATTAACCGTCTTTTCCAATTGAAGCAACAGGACAAGCTTCAAGTTGTTCTTGGCATAGCTCTATTTCAGCTGCTGTAAGCGGTTGTCTGACAACGTAGGCATTTCCATCTTCATCTTCTTTAAAAAAATCTGGTGCACCCGTATAACAGACGTTACAAGCAATACAGCCTTCTCCGTTATCGTCATCAGGATCCGTGCAGTACCAGGCCCCTGGAATATTTAATTTATGCTTCATATTTTTATTGGCCATGAGAATCTCCTGGAGTGATTAAATCTAAATCTGACAAATTAGTATCATAATTTTCATAAAAAATATAGGTTCAAGTGACTAAATAGACGCATAAAAGATTGCCTTCCTGGAACGCATTTCTTAGAATCCGACAAACACTCATTAGACAGGACTCTCTATGACAATAACCACAAAAAAGCTCTCTTCCCTTGATAAGGCGCAAGCCTGGGCAAATAATCCAGTTTTTGACAGTGAATCGCGTAAGGAAATTCAAACTTTGATTGATAATAATAATCAATTAGAAATCGAAGAGCGCTTCTACAAAGATTTAGAATTTGGCACTGGTGGAATTCGCAGCATCTTAGGTCAGGGAATTAATCGCATTAATATTTATACAATCAGAAAGGCCACACAGGCACTTTGTCTGGAAGTCTTGGCCCAAAAAACGAATAATCCGAGTATTTGTATTTCTTATGACTCTCGCCATTTCTCATTTGAGTTTGCCAAGGTTGCTGCCGAAGTGATGGCCGGCAATGGAATCCGCGCCTATATTTATGAACGTCTCA
>JAURXW010000286.1 GCA_030654205.1 Bacteriovorax sp. | reverse complement strand
ACCACCTAATACTCCAACACCCCCGCGCTGACGATTTAAATGGGTCCAAAACCCCGCAAGACGAGGAAGCATATATTGAAGACGAGCTATTTCGATTTGTATTTTAGCTTCTTTTGTACGAGCATGCTTGGCAAAAATTTCTAATATAACATGAACTCGATCAACA
The DNA here is from genome assembly GCA_030654205.1 of Bacteriovorax sp. Lineage (GTDB taxonomy): Bacteria > Bdellovibrionota > Bacteriovoracia > Bacteriovoracales > Bacteriovoracaceae > Bacteriovorax. The sequence goes on along the minus strand of JAURXW010000286.1, from coordinate 3,678 downwards.
ACTGAAAGTCCTGTAAGCTTTCTAATATTGGTAATTTGCCGTGCTGTTAATTCAAAATCAAATACTAAAAGTTTTGAGCCTTCGGCCTCTGCAAGCTCGGCAATTTCTTTTAATTTTCCAGATCCTAATATAGTTGCAGGATCTATATCTTTTTTATTTTGAATATGAGCAGAGCCCGTTTTTAACCCCAGAGTTCGCAATAGCTCTCGCAACTCAGTCATAGATCTTTGTGATTCTGCTTCTGTAGTATGATCTGGAAAACTTGGACATACTAACGAAACGAGTGTGGCCTGATAGCTCTGATCAATGTTAAATTCATTATCCATCATACAGTTTGCACCAAAATATTATCGAGCAATCTAATTACCCCAAGCTTAAAAGCTCCAATGACAACAAGTTTAGACGTTTGTTGATTTGGTTCTTCAAGATTTTCAGCATTTAAAACTTCGAGATAATCCCATTTATTATTATTTAATTCATTAGCTATAATAGGCTTATAGTCTTCTTTATTTTTTATTAACATTTCAATTTGTTTTAATGTTTTTGACAAATGAAGTGCAGCCATTCTTTCTTCTGTCGTTAAAAATTGGTTGCGACTTGAAAGCGCTAAACCTTCGGTGTTTCTTACGATGGGAAGAATGTTTAATTTAATATCTAGTTCTAAGTCAAAGATCATTTTCTTTATAACAATACATTGCTGGAAATCTTTTTGTCCAAAGTATGCATTTTTTGCACCAATGATTTTAAACAGTCGATAGACTACAGTTGTTACGCCGTCAAAATGATCTGGACGAAATTTACCTTCAAGTTTTTGGGTTAACTGCTTAACAGAAATAATAGTATTGAATCCTGTTGGATATATTTCATCATTGTTTCTTGGGGCAAAAACGATAATTTCTTTTTTGTCATTTGAACTTAGATCACTGTGCAAAGCCAAATTAGAAATCTTGGCCAAGTCCTCATCAAGAGTGCGCGGGTATTTATCGAAGTCTTCATTAGGACCAAATTGTTTTGGGTTTACAAATATAGTGATTACACTAACTGTATTATCGGCTAGAGATTGTTTTAAAAGTGAGAGATGCCCCAAATGTAAATTGCCCATTGTGGGAATAATTCCAATAGAGTCATGTGCAAGTCCAAATTTATAGTTTGTAAAATCTTCTCGTGTGGTAAAAACTTTAATCATATTTTTTTCTTAAAGGTTAAGTCGTTGTAAAATTATTTCTGCCAATTCATTTTTAGAAAGTATACGTGTAGGAGTAATATTGCCACTTTCTAAAAAACGATAACTGGCCTGGTCTACATTAAAGCCCTGAACTTCAGAGTTCCCAATGAGTCCGTTATTAACCTTCGTGCCTACCAAGAGATCAACTGGCTTGCTCTTAAGTTTTTTCATTAAAACTTCATCGCTTAAATCAGTTTCCGCAGCAAAACCAACAAGTTTTAAATTAGGGATATGAGCTTCGATAACTGATTTTAAAATATCAATAGCTTTTTTTATTTTAAGCGAATCGCTCATGTTTTCTTTCTTAATTTTTTCGCAATTTACTTCAAACTCTAAGTCTGAAATAGCTGCTGCTGAGATGTATGCATCAGCATCTTTTATTTCCAAATGAATTGCATCGTGCATTTCTGTAACAGTGGTGACTCTTTGAAGTTTATAAGCGGGATGTTTAATTAATAAATCAAGCTCTTTTGCAGCATTCTTTCCAGCTATAACACAAACATGATGACCCGCTTTTAGAGCGGCCCGGGCCAAGTAATGGCCGGTGATTCCCGAAGAAGAATTTGTAAGATAACGAACAGGATCTAGAGGTGAAATAGTGGCACCTGTGCTAATGACTATTTTTTTGCCATTTCCAAAAGGTGCTTTGAGGATTGGAATTAATTCTACGATTTCTTCTACTGATGGAAGTTTTCCGTAACCAATTTCATTGCAAGCTAAAATCCCAGCATCAGTGGGAGAGATGAAAATATTATTTAGAGTTTTTAATTTTTTTAATTCACTTAAATTTTCTTGAGTAAAAGGATGGGCCAACATTAATGAATTCATCGCAGGAAATATGGCAATAGTTTTAGTTGGTTCAATTGCCAAAAAAATTGAAGTCAATAAATCGCTTGCCGCGCCTCGCGATAAGCGAGAAAGGGTATTGGCCGAAAGTGGAGCGATCGCTAAAATATCACACCATCTAGCAAGATCAATATGCAAAATATTTTTATGAGTGAAGTCTTCGTTATCAAGATAAACTTCTTCAACACCTAAATAGGTAAAGACTTCTGGAATGACAAATTTAAGAGCACCGCGTGTGAGAACAACTTTTACTGAATGGCCTTTATTAACTAGACCTCGAGCTAGGTCGAGGGACTTATAAGCAGAGATTGATCCACATACACTTAAGAGTATTTTCATTGAGGAAATATGGCATTAAAGAGGTGAGTTTGGCAATTTTAAGGAAATATTTTCGTGACGAGAAATTTAGTTTTGGGAATATAGCTAATAAGAAAAAGGGAAGAAAATAAAAACAAGAATGCCGCTTGGCCAATGATTAAGGTCCAGCCCATTTTTCCAATATCGCCTTTTACGACTCTGCGGGTATAATTGGCCTTTAGGGTTTGCTGCCTATACTCATCAGCACTCGAGAGTTGATTGATTCTATTTTGAACCTCAACATCTCTAAATTCCTGCCGTTTTTTCTGTAATTCGTCTTCAGTCATTACCCTTACCCGATTAAGAATATTTCATACCATTCTTGTCGGATATTCTAAGGGCAAACTTGAATTTCTGGAAATTTATACTTAACCTATCGAAATCTTTTAATATAGGTGCAGCGCTGGCAAAGGTCTTCTGCCAACTTTCGTTGAGTAAATCCATCCCGCATAGCTTTAGCTCGTTTATCGTCTAATATTTCAGTCAATGACTGGGTAGAGCAATTACCCAAAGCAAGGCGTGCTTCTTTGTCTAAGCAGCAAGGAACGACCGTGCCATCGGCATGGATTCCAATATGTGATGATAAGGCATGGCAAAAACCTTTAATCGATTGCAGGGGCATGGAAGGCTCAGGCCAATCAAAGCGAGAATCAAAATGCAGATAAACTCTATTCCAAATCCGTTTACTTTTTATTGAGCCAACATCTATATCTTCCTTAATTGCGACTTCAAAAAAATTGGCAATATTTTGCAAAATATCTTTATTGGAATCATTTTGAGTTGTTGTTTCAAAAATATTCCATAAGCGATAATTGATAAACATTTCTGGATGGCGCTCAAAGGCCAGCTTGGAAAAATTTAAGATATCACTCAGATAGGGCATAATACTTTTGTCTTTAAAATTGTCTTTAAAACTATGAATTGAAAAATTAACTTGATGAAAAGCACTGCTCGTTGAAAGTAAATCGGCATAACGATTTAACAGAACTCCATTGGTGGTCAAATTGATTTTGACTTCATTGTCTTCACAAATTTTTATAATTTGTGCAAATTCAGGATGGGCCAAAGGTTCACCCATTAAGTGTAAACAAACTTGCTCGGTTAGCGGTGCTACTTGCTTGATGGTCTTTTCGAATAGATCAAGGCCCATAATCTTTTTGTCTCTATCCACAACTGGACAAAAAGAGCACTGAAGATTGCAAATATTACTGATCTCAATATAAACGCGTTTGAATTTTTCCATTTTAGTG
>JAURXW010000278.1 GCA_030654205.1 Bacteriovorax sp. | reverse complement strand
AATTTGGATTTCAATTCTCTCTGCACGAGGTCCGATAACCGCCGTGTGCAGTGATTGATAATTATTTACTTTGGGAATAGCAATATAATCTTTAAAGCGTCCGGGAATAGGTATAAAAGACGAGTGAATAATCCCCAAGGCCTTATAGCATTCTGTAATATTAGAAACAATTAAACGAAAAGCCAGTAGATCTTGAACCTGTTCGTAATCGACTCCTCGAGAAGTCATTTTTTTATAAATTGAATAGAAATGCTTTGGACGCCCCTTAACCTCAGCGTGCAACGAATACTCTAACAATTTTTCTTTAATTGAAGTTATTACTTCTCTAATATAGTTATCCCGCTCTGATTTCTTCATAGAAACTTTTTCAGCAAGACGGTAATAAATTTCTGGTTTTAAAAAACGCAAACATAAATCTTCAAGTTCAGACTTTACTGAGTTAATCCCTAAACGACTTGCTAGCGGAACATAAATATCAAGAGTCTCTTGAGCAATCTTTTTTTGTTTTTCATCTGATACATATTGAAGAGTACGCATATTGTGCATACGATCGGCCAGCTTAACAATAATAACCCTAAGGTCTTTTGCCATGGCCACAACCATCTTACGAAAGTTTTCGATCTGTGATTCTTCTTTTGTTTTAAATTTGATTTTAGAAATTTTAGTTAAACCAACAACAAGGTCTGCAACTCCTTGATTAAATTCTTTTTCAATTTCCTGAGGTGTAACATTACAATCTTCAACGACGTCATGGAGAAGACCCGCCACAATAGTGTCGAGATCCATATGTAATCTAATTAAAGTAGCCGCGACATTGATCGGATGAATAATATAATCTTCACCAGAACTTCTTTTTTGGCCGCGATGAGCTTTTTCTGCAAAGAGAAAAGCCTTCCGAAGCATTGTAAAATTGGCGTCTGGATAGTACGCCTCGACTCTCCTAACAAGGTCGTCAATAGTAAGATCGCGTTCATGAGAAAAATCTAAATTTTGGTACATTCCCATCTCTTGATATTAGCGTCCCAATATCTCTTGTGTGATTTCGCAAAGCTTCTGGTAAGCATTTTCGATATCGTCATTATATATTAAAAAATCAAAATCATTTTTTCTTAGTAATTCTTGGCGAGCATTTGTTAGTCGAATATTAATTACCTGCGTATTTTCCGTTCCACGATGGCGCAAGCGTTTTTCTAATTCTTCAACTGAAGGAGGTGATATAAAAATTACACTGGCTTTTTTTCCAAAATAATCTTTCATAGAATCTGTGCCTTGAACGTCTAAGTCAAAAAGCAAATGCATCCCCTCGTTCAAACATTTTTCAACAAAATTTTTAGATGTACCGTAAAAATTGCCATGAACTTCGGCCCATTCTAAAAATTCGTTGTTAGCACGCATAACGGTAAATTCTTCTTTAGTAATAAAAAAATAGCTTTTTGTATCAACTTCACCTGGTCTCATTGGACGAGTGGTATAAGATACCGATTCAACAATTGAAGGAAAGTCTATTTTCAATCTTTTTATCATTGTTGATTTCCCCGTACCAGACGGAGCGACAATGACAATTAATTTTCCAATTTGACCTTGATTACTCAATGTTAAGCCCCTGCTCTCGCATTTTTTCTAACTGAACTTTCATTTGAACGACTGAATCCGAAATTTCCTTCATAGTTGACTTAGATCCCATGGTATTGGTCTCACGGTTTAACTCTTGAATTAAAAAATCAATTTGTCTTCCAACTTCATTACTTGATTTTAGAAGATTTTGAAATTTTTCCAAGTGGGCATGAATGCGATTGATCTCTTCATGAATATCTATTTTTTCTAAATAAAAGACAACTTCTTGAAGTAATCGGCTTTGGTCAACTTCAATAAGGCTTTTATAGTCATCCACACGCTTTTTTAATTTTTCTTCTACATTTGATTTAAAATGATCTGCATTATTTTCAATAATAACAAAATGAGTTTTATAGGTATCAAGATGCTTAACCAAAACCTTGATTAATTTCTCCCCTTCTGATTCGCGAGAGATCTTTAAACCTAAGAGTGAATCTTTAAAAGCCTTCATTGCAAGCTCAGATAATTCATTTTGATTTTCTTCATCAGCATCTATAAAAAATTCTGACCGAAGAAAATCTGTCATATTTACTTTTGCTTCTAATCCATTATTTTTCAGTATTGGTGCAATCTTGGAAACAAATTGAGAAATTTTATTTGCATCTAAATCGTCAAATCGACTTTTGTTTTCAGCCCGCTTAACATTTACATAAACATCGAAAGTTCCGCGAGAAAACAAATCGTTTAACTCTTTTTTAAACTCAATTTCCAATGCACTCAAACTTCCAGGCATTTTAAAGCGAACATCCTTAAATCTATTATTGACACTTTTTATTTCAACAGAGACGAGGTAATTATTTGACTGGGCAACTGCTTGAGCAAAGCCTGTCATTGATTGTGCTGACATTGTTTTTTATCCTTAGGCCTTAGCCCTAAAAAGACTCTTTTTAGTAAAGCCTAAGATATTACTTTTTAATTTAGAGATCAAGGGCCCATCCACCAACCTTACCACTCTCAAAATATATTTGCTTCACACTTCCATCTTCAACAAAGGACCAACGCTCATTTTGGTTTTTTGGGTTTCCTGCTATTTCAATTCTTGAGGGTTTTCCCCAAACTTGAACCACCTGGGCCTTTGGCATTCCTAGGTATAATTCAGTATTGTGCACAGATCTCTTTTGAATAAAATCTTGACCTTTTCCCTGATCATCTTGCATGTCTTGCTTCTTTATATTGATATAATTGGATCTTTCAGGATTTGAGAGACTTAAATAATAAAGCTTATCCGAATCAGTCGGTAGAAATTTTTTATCCTTGGTATACTGCCCCAAACCTTCCACTGGAATTTCTGCTTCTTTTTGAATCAACTCTTGTTTAATGGAGTCTTGCTCTTTAATTTGTTTACGGTTGCGCTCACTTGTTGGTGTGCGCTTTTGGATCTCATCTCTGCTGCGATAGGCTTCACCGGCATCTCCGCTAACCACTGGAAAATCTTTTCCGGCCTGTAAAAATGGATCACTCTCACGATTCATTTCTTCAATGAAACTTCTATCTGGTAAAAAGCCAGAACAACTCGTGTTGAAAATTAAACAGGCCCCATAGAGCACTGCTGTCATTAATAGTTTTAAGCCATTTTTATTATTACTCATTACAATTCCCCATCGACGAATTTGAATACGCCTGTTTGAGAACTCATCGTCCAATCAGGCGTTGCCAATAAACTCTTCAGCCTACATTTTTTTAAAGGGCAAGATTTTCTCAATTGATTACCTGAGTGAATCACTTAACTCAAATTGATTTTTCAAGTGTCTGCAAATTTCTTCCGATAAAGAAAAAGGGAGTTATGTGTGAATTTTTTAATTAAAATTGAAGAAGCTATAAATCGTTTTATTGAAGGTCTTTTAGTTAAACTAAAAGATATGGTTCCTCATTTTATTTTTGAGTTTATTGCAGTTATTCTACATTTGCCAGCTACCCTTAAAGCCATTATCCAAAACCAATTACCTAAATTAAAAAATTTCTTTGGAGAACTTCTTAGCTTCTTCACTCAGTATACAACAATGATTCGTGGTCACTTAGTGAATATACTAATCTATTTGCGCTCTGAAGAATTCAAAAAAGCTGATAAAAAATCATTACTACTTACACCTTTTCGTTTTTCAAAGGCCCATCCTTTCAAAGCAATGATGGCGGCTTTTTCATTTGTTATTTTAATGTCGGCCATGACCATTATGGTTAAAAATGCAGAAAAAATTGCGAGCGGAACACTTTCATTAAGAAGACCTGCGTCCAATGAAGCTGCTGAAGATGATATCTATATTGAGATTAAAAAACATAAATTTGAAATCAAGCCAGTTGCTGCCTCTGGTGGTGGCCATGGAGGCGGGCACGGTGCTGGTCCTGCAGGTGGAGAAGCCCCGGAACATGAACTCTTTTTAGATATTCGAATTGAAGCTAGCAATCCAAAAGAAAAAGTGTTTTTAGAATATATGGAAGAAATGTTAGATGATTCCATTGAAGCACTAGAGTTGCCAGTTGCTCGTTTACCGCTAGAAAGTGATAATCAAAAACAAATTGAAACCTATATGATCAAAATTCTCAATGAAGATTTTAAGCATTTGGGGCGCGTTCTACCTATTAAAAATATTCAAATTAAACAAGTACTCGAAAGCCGACCAGTCTATTATCGCCAGGCAGAAAGAATGATGTCGGTCTCCGATATTAATCTTCAAATTTTTCTCGAAGATACTCATCGCAATCGTCAGGTTTGGTTGGATTTTTCAGTACTGGCTTCAAATAGAAATATTGTTCTCTTTCTTAAGGCCCATGAAGTTGAAATTAAAGATCATTTAACGACGAACGTAGAACCAGTCATCCCTCAACTTCCAGTGGAAGAAGAAGGACGATTGATTATAAAAGATAAACTTAGAAATGAATTAAATGAGTACCTAGAAAAAAATGGAATCGAAGGCAAAATTCTAGAGATTTATATCGACTACTTGATGGTCTCTTAAATTCCTCAATTTTTCTCTATTCGCAAGTAAGGCCTTAAGTGTATTAGGGCTTATATCTAATAGTTTCGCGGCCCTTGCAAAATTATTATTCATCTTCATAAACACCGATAAACAATAATCCATTTTAATTTCTTCTAAAGGTCTTAGCTGGTGATCTTTAAATCCACTTATTTCGGCCTTATCGTTAAGCAAATCATGATCGAGATGATCGAGTATGAGTTTTTTATTTTGGGATAAAATTTTCTTTTTATTTAAATGAGACAAAAGCTGACGAATATTTCCTAGCCATGGACACTCAAGATAATAATTAATCAATTCATCGCTAATGATAATGCATTTCTGATTTTCAAAATCGCGACAAAGCTCTTTTATCATATTGGGATTATCTCTTAAACTATTCAGCTCTAAAACGACCCCTGAAGTTAATCTGTAATAAAAATCCTTGCGCATTTTTTGTTGATCAATTAATTTTTTCATCTTAGTA
>JAURXW010000269.1 GCA_030654205.1 Bacteriovorax sp. | reverse complement strand
TGCCAATAAAATATTTTAAAGTGCCTAATGGAGGTGCTGCAAAAGCAAGAAATATTGGTATTAAAAAAGCCTTGGGTGAATTTATTGCTTTTCTTGATGCAGATGACCTGTGGCTGCCTGAAAAATTGGAAAAACAGCTTGCAGTTTTTGAAGACGATAGCGATTTGATGATGGTATTTACTGAAGGTATGTTTCTAGATGGGGATACTTTAATTGCTGATCCCTTTTCCAAAAGAGAAAAGCTCATGAAAGGTGATATTGTAAAAAATATTTTCCTTTACAGTCACGTTGGTACACCGACTGTCATGCTTAGGCAATCTGTTTTCGACGTTATAGGGTATTTTGAAGAAGGTTTGAAGGTCGCTGAAGACGATAATTTGTGGCTAAGAATTGCAATGAAGTTTAAAATCCATCTCCTTGATGAAGAGCTTGTGCATTACCGCCTGACAGTTAATAGCCTCAGTCGATCTGCCGGCAATATTTTGTCCGGTGTAGAAGGTCACCTTGCGTTGATTGAAACAAAGTATCCGGAATTAATGGCAAGACTGGGGTTATTGGCAATTAGGCGAAAAAAATCGGATCTGTACTTTTCTCAAGGATATTTTTTGTTTTCGAATAACCAATTCCTGTCAGCTCGTGAGTATTTTCTACAATCATTGTTTTTTTATCCAGACCTAAAAAGAGTACTCCATTTGTTTTGCACATATCTTCCAATTGCTGCGATTGAGCGAATTAGAAAATTAAAGAGAACAGGTATAAGCATTTGATACAAAAGATATTTATTCTGTCTTTGAATTGGAAACCTAAAATATAGATATTCACTCAACTCGCCGACTAGGTTTAAAACTGATGCTTAGTACATTTAAGTCACTTATTCCTCGCTCATATAAGAGGCAGACAAAAAGATTTATTCTGAATATCTGTGAATCGATCTTATATAGGCTAACAAGGGAGCGCCAGATAACTAACAACGTGCATCACATTGTTTTTGTTTGTAAAGGAAACATTTGCCGCAGTGCTTTTGCTGAATTTTATCTTAGGAAGTTACTATTAGATAAAAACATTAAGATCGATTCCTGTGGCCTTGACGTAGACCAAGGCACACAATCACCACAGGATGCAGTACTTGTAGCTAGAGAGTTCGAAGTTGATCTGAGCGATCATATTTCTAAAGGTTTGCCCGCTTGCGATTTGCAAAAAGCGGATCTTATTGTCACCATGGAATTCAGTCAATACCTGCGACTGATTACAAAGATCCCGGAATATAAGAAGAAAACATTTATCTTAAGTGAATTTGCCCCGTGGCCAGCATGCCTAATGTGCAACATATATGATCCATTTGGTCTCGGAGAGGATGAATTTCGTCGCTGTTTCCAAAAAACTAAGTTCTCTCTTGATCGATTGAAAAACCTCATTTCTATTTCCCAAATATAGTGAGAGTAATGGAATTATACGCCTTAAAATTTAAAGATATCTTTGTATATGTGAAGTCGCAGGGCTCCCTTTTCTGGTTAATAAATATCTATTTATTTTTTGAGTATGTTAGGCCACAAACGTTATATCCGATAATTAACGTTATTCCATTTACTAAATTGATATTACTTTTAGCACTCGGGATTCTCTTTCTGCGTGGTAAATTTTCCCCTGTCAAAAACACGATAAACTCACTGCTCTTTTTATTCTTATTGGTGATTGTGTTTTCTTCAGCGTTTGCTCTTTCTCCAAATTTAGCTTTTAGCAATGTTGCGGACTTTATTGCTTGGCTTGTAATATTTTTTTTAATTATTAATATCGTAAATACTGAAAATAAATTCTTGGTATTTATGCTGGCTTTTCTTATATACAGTTTTAAAATGTCGCAACATTCCTTTAAGGGATGGGCACTTGGAGGCTTCAGCTTTTCGAAAGATGGTTCAGGTGGAGGGCCAGGCTGGTTTAATAATTCAGGTGAATTTGGTATACAAATGTGTGTGCTTTTGGCTCTTTCCTGGTATTTCTTTGTTGCGTTAAAAGAAAATTGGTCGAAATGGAAAAAATGGGTTTTTTTTCTTTTTCCATTTACTGCATTAACTGGAACTATTTCGTGTTCCTCCCGTGGTGCTTTAGTTGGGAGCTGTGCCGTTCTCCTTACTATGTTGCTGAAAACAAAGTACAAAATAAAAGGGGTTGTGGTTCTAACAATCGTACTAACATTAATATATTTGCTGGTACCGGATACACAAATGAACAGGTTTCGGTCATCAGGTACTGATAATACTTCAAAAGTTCGTTTGGAGATGTGGGAAAGGGGTGTTGATTTGGCTAACCATTTCCCCGTTTTGGGAGTTGGTTTTAAAAACTGGGGAATTGCTCAGCAGCGGATATATGGATTAGACAGCATGCTTCTCCCGCACAATATTTTTATTGAATGTGCCTCCGAATTAGGCTATCTGGGATTATTTGTTTTTTTCCTATTGATTCTTTATACATTCATAAATAACCACCAAACTCGGAGACTTGCTTTACAAAACGACCCTGAAAATAAGTTTATTTTTAATATGGCGCATGGCCTTGATTGTGCCTTGGTAGGTTATTTAGTGGGTGGTTTTTTCGTTACCGTTTTATACTATCCTTATTTTTGGATCAACTTAGCTATGACTGTTGCTCTTAATAATATAGCTAAAAAACAATTAATTAATGAGGAAATAGACACTATTAGCCGAGAGGATTAGAAATGATAACGGGTGGAATTCTAGTATTTTTTCACTGTAGTTCTAATACGGGATATGCAATCGGTCGGCTCGAAACTGTTTTTTTCGATATGGCGTTAAATCTTACGAAGGATGTAAAAAAAATTCATTTTGGCTATCCTGATTTTAATGGTGGAGCCTCTTCTTTTCTTCCGAGTGATTTTAATAATATAATAAAGTTTAATTCTGCGGATTCAGACCCTAAAAGCCTCAAAACCATACAATCATATATTATGGATAACAAAATTGAAGTAGTTCTTGGTTTCGACCAACCTGTCTCTCGGCCTGCTTACTCTGTAATGCGTCGTGCCGGGATTAAGCTCTTTGTATCCTATTGGGGGGCTCCCATGAGCAGCATCAATCATGGGATAAAACTACTTTTCAAAAAAATTGAAGTAAGATTGAAAAAGACCAGACCAGACCATTTTATCTTTGAGTCTAATGCTATGGCTGAAACTGCAGTATTTGGAAGGGGCATAGTTCAGCGTGATGTTACTGTCATCCCTCTTGGAGTTGACACAGAAATATTCAAAGCAAACCCATTAATGGAGAAATATGCCTATGAAATATTTTCAATTCCTAAAAACCGAAAGATCATATTTTATTCAGGGCATATGGAAGAGAGAAAAGGAGTTCATGTCATAGTTAAGGCTGCTAACACATTGATTCTTGAAAGAAGGAGAATCGATGTACATTTTCTTATTCTTGGCAACTTAGATGGTCAAGAGAAGAAATTTGCGCCTATGTATGCAGGGACTGAAACCGAAAAATACATCACATTCGGTGGGTATCGTGATGATATTAATTGGATTCTTTCCTCTCCTTACGTTGGAGTAATAGCTTCCACAGGGTGGGATTCTTTTACCATGTCGGCACTGGAGATGGCATCTTCAGGTTTGCCCTTGATTGTGTCGAATCTCCAAGGACTTGTTGAAGTAATTGAAATCGGCAAAACAGGATATTTGATTGAGCCGGGAAATCATGTTGATTTAGCCAACAGGATTGAGCAGCTTATTGATAATATCGATCTTCGCAATGAAATGAGTGTTGCTGCTCGAAAAAGAATAATTGAAGGTTTCTCCCGTGAAAAGCAAATAGAAAACCTTACAAACACAGTACAACGTCTTTATGACCGTTTATGCTGAAGGCTTAAGCAATGACAGGAAGTATGTTAATCAAACATATCGCCTCAAATCTGATGTCCTTAAGCGGCTTTCTCTCATTGGCAGAGCACTGTTATTTTTCTGATAAGGCTTTTATACTGATGTATCACCGTATTTCGGATTCAGTCGCTGATCAACCATATCATGTCCAGCCAGGTATGGTTGTTTCCACAATCAATTTTGAAAAACAGGTTGAATACCTTAAGAAAAGATTTAAGGTAGTTTTTTTAGAGGACATTGCTGGAATGATAGAGAAAGGTGAAAATATAGGTGGTTCCTGTGCCATTACTTTCGATGATGGTTGGCTTGACAATTATGCAGAGGCTTACCCGATACTTTCTAAGTACAAGGCCCCAGCCACAATTTTTCTTACAACATGTTTTGTCGGTACTAACAAACTTTTTTGGCCAGAAGAGATTTGCTATTATCTTGAGCAATTTATAATTTTAAAACCTATCGCTGATTGCGCACCATCATCTTTCAAACTATTTGTTGAAGATATAAATGACTATAAAAGCTACAATAAAGTGGTTTTATTCGATAAGGCAATTGAAATACTTAAAGGCTATTTACCGAGCGAAAGAGATGAAATATTGGAATATTTTCGCAGCCAATTCAATAGGGATTTAATACCCCGGCAGATGTTGGACTGGCATGAAGCCCGCGAGATGCTTGCAAGTGGTTTGATTCGCTTTGGCGCACATACACATAACCATGTCATTCTTGATCAGGTACCGGGCCTGATAGTAAATGAAGAAACTTTAAAATCCCGTGAAGAAATTGAAAAACAGCTGGAGGTAAGTATTAATACCTTTGCTTATCCAAATGGTAATTTCAATGAGAGTATTCAAAAAATACTTTCTGAAAATGGTTTTAGTTCAGCAGTGACGACTTGCAAAGGTTTTGTTGATAAAAAAACACCTTTAATGGCAATTCCCAGGATAGGTGTTCATGATGACGTCAGCAATACCTTGCCGATGTTCAGATCAAGAATTCTGTTCAAGAAATTTTAAGTTTGCCACTATGAATGTTTTGGTTACAGATGGTGAAAACAGATCAGCCCTTGCAGCAACAAGATCTCTTGGAAAAAAAGGCTGCACTGTTTTTGTTACCAGCAATAATGCTTTAAATATCTCCTCCAGTTCCAAATACTGCCAAAATGCCTACAAAACACCGGACCCTTTAACTGATGGTGAACACTATTCCCAAGCAATAACTGAGATCGTCAGTAATGAACATATCGATGTAATATTCCCAATGACGGAACAGTCGGTATATTGTCTCAACAATTCGAGGGAGATTTTAGGCAACAAAGTCATTTTGGCCTGTGCTCCACCAGAAAAAATGGAAGCAGTTTCAAATAAATTCAGCCTGTTTCAACTCGCTGAAAAACTTGGCGTCGATATCCCTCAAACAATTTATGTGACTGGTCCGGACGATTTTCTCAGAAAGAGAGACCATATACCTGTTTTCCCGGTGGTGGTAAAACCGGCATTTTCTAAAATTCAGATCGACAATAAAATTATCTCTACCGGAGTGATGTACGCATCTAATCAACATGAGTTGAACAAACTGTATGATTTAAAACCGGCATTACGTTATCCGTCAATGATCCAGGAGATGATTACTGGTGAAGGTACCGGTCTGTTCACTCTTTTTGATCATGATCGGCATCTGGCGCTATTTTCTCATCGGCGCATTCTGGAAAAGCCACCTTCAGGT